>CAXAWD010000145.1:0-8027 GCA_963972325.1 uncultured Acidimicrobiaceae bacterium | reverse complement strand
CGCCAACGTTGTGCCCGTCGCCCTGCGAACAGCATCGGTCGTATCATGAGTCGTTGGACGATCGAGGGCGACTATCGCGCCGACGGAGCAGTGTGCGTCCGCCAGGCATTCGGGCCCGAACATGTGGCGCTCGCCCGCCAAGCGATCGAGGAGAACCTCGCTGATCTCTCCCCTCGTGCGAAGCGGGCGAGCGCGGATGGTGACGGCGCGTTCATCGAGGACTTCTGCAACTGGTCGCGACTGCCGGCGATGGAACGCTTCGTCCGCGAATCGCCGGGTGCGGAGATCGCCGCCGAACTCACCGGATCTGACACCATCCGGCTGTATCACGACCACGTGTTGGTCAAGGAGCCCGGCACGAAGCAGCGCACGCCGTGGCATCAGGACCAGCCGTACTACAACGTCGACGGCATGCAGAACGCGAGCATGTGGTTCCCGGTCGATCCGGTCGACCGTTCGGCAACACTCGAGTTCATCGCCGGCACCCATCGCGGCCCGTGGTACATGCCTCGCACGTTCCTCGACGATCAGGCGAAGTGGTTCCCGGACGGCAGCCTCGCCGAACTGCCCGACTTCGCTGCCGACCCCGACCGGTGGAGAGTGCTCGGTTGGGAACTGCAACCAGGTGACGCGGTGTTCTTCAACATGCTCACCGTGCATGGGTCCGGCGGCGTGTCGGGCACAAATCGTCGTCGGGCCCTTTCGGTGCGCTACCTCGGTGACGACATGGTCCACGCCCCTCGTCGGTGGACGACGTCGCCCCCCTTCGACGGGCTCGACGCCGAGATCGGCGCAGGCGCGACCATGGACCACCCACTGTTCCCGATGCTGTGGAACTTGCCAGGCTTGCCGGTGGCTCCGTCTCGGCACCCTCCCCGAGACGAGCCGTCGGCTGAACGGCGCACCTCGCCCGGTATCGACGCGACGGCTGTGGGGGGAACCAACGTGCAGCCCCAGAAAGCGTGACTCCGAACGCCGGCACCAACCCAGCCATCAGACAGTCCGAGCGTGATGCCTCTTGATCGATCGAGCCCGTGAGCGTGCGGCGGTTTTTCGGTCGTCGGCCGGTCAGCCGACTCGGACCGGTTCGTCGTACGGGACGGAGATCACGGTGCTGTCGACTCGTCCGGTGATCCTGTTGGTGAGAGACGGTCGGAAGCGATGCCAGAAGCGGCGTCGGGCTCGGGTGCCGATCACGATGGTCGATGCTCCCTCGGCATGTTCGACGAGGACGGTGTCGATGGTGCCCTCGGCGACGACGTGGTCGACGTTGCGGTGTCCGAGTACCGATTCGATGACCTCGAGGGCGCGTTGGCGGGCGGCGGCTCCGTAGAGATCGACGTACACCGGGGGAAACTCGAGCTCGGCGGCCGGCTGGGGGTAAGCGGTGACGATCTTCAGGGTCGTGTCGGTCGTCCGTGCGTGGTGGGCGGCCCAGTGCAGCGCTGCTCGTGATTCGGGGCTGCCGTCGACGGCGACCACGGTGGGTCCGGTCGACG
This sequence comes from uncultured Acidimicrobiaceae bacterium, assembly GCA_963972325.1. Classification (GTDB taxonomy): domain Bacteria; phylum Actinomycetota; class Acidimicrobiia; order Acidimicrobiales; family Ilumatobacteraceae; genus Ilumatobacter. The sequence goes on along the minus strand of CAXAWD010000145.1, from coordinate 6,528 downwards.
TGGCGTTCGTGTGAGGCCGTGGTGCGGATGTGGTGTGCATGTCATTCCAGTCGAGGGGTTGTCGAAGGCGGTTGGTGGCGGTCAGGTCGTCAGGCTGCGACGAGTGGAGGGGACCGTGCTTCGGGGAACACGGGCCAGCGTTCGAGGAGGTGCTGGATCCGTCGCTCGCACTCGGCGAGATGTTCTGGGCGGAGAAGGTCATTGGTCACTGTCCGAGTGCTTTGATTCTCGTCGCGCAAGATGATCCGTTCCAGGGCCAGGCCGATGGACCCGAGTTCGGTGAGCAGGGACGTGCGTTCCGCTGGTGGGCAGCGGGGTTCGGTGGTCCAGAGGCGACGAACGATGACCTCGAGCTCCCGGGCTGCGGGAGATGTGTGGGCCTGGTGGTTCATGGTCAGGGAGGCCTTTCTCGGGTGGGGCGGCCGCGGGCACGAGACGCCGTATCCGCTTCCAGAGGGTTTGGAGGCCATTGATGAGCTCGCCGCCGAGTAGTCGCCACATGCTCAGGTGTTGATATGGCGCGGGGTACTTCGGCTGGCGATGCGCGAGCGCGACGCCGACGGGTGCGACGAACAGGATCATGATCGTCCCCGATCTGTGGTCCAGCGCGGGGCCGAATCTGCGCACCTGATGCAGCGACGCGCGTGCGGGATCGCTTCGAGCCGCTCGGGAGCGATTGGATGGTGACACGTCTCGCACGAACCGTAGGTTCCGTCGTCGAGGCGGGCGATCGCAGCGTCGATGTCGACCATCGTGTCGCGCGATTGTTCGATTGAGAATCGTTCGAAGGCGATTCCGACATCGATCGCTCCGTCGTCGTCGATCGTGGTCGACTGGTTCGGTGAGAGTTGGAGCCGAGCCGAGTGTTCCGCCCGTCGGGTGAGGAGATCGGATCGAACCGCATCGACGTCGATGGCGCGCGCACCGGTTGGGTACCGGTCGACAGAGCTGTGGTTCGTGGTGAGTGACATGAGAACGCCTTTCCCGAGGTGAGGTCGTCGGACTCGTCCGGCTCCTCGCGTGCTGGTGTAAGGATCACGGTAGAAGGCCAACCCTCCCGGTTGACCGTGCATACCTCACATGATCAGTGCGTTGTGCTATGGGAAGTCGACAGTTCGATCGGCATGACTGCCGTGGAGCCGTCGTGTGAGAACACGGTCGTCTCGGACCTGTCTGGTTCGGCGCTCACGACAGCAACATGCCGACTCGACCGAGGGATGCGAGATCGTCTGGTGCGACGAACTCCACAGTGCCGCCGGCGCGCACCACGTGCTCGATGAGTTCGTCGACGGGATCGTCCATGACGTCGGCACCGGCGTCGTCCGCCGGTACGAGACGGCGGTCGACCTCACGCATCGGTTGCGCCCGGTAGTTCTCCTCGACGACGAGCAGACGACCGCGTCCCTGTCGCGCCTGGTTCCACACGTCGTCGATGCCCGCCACGGCCATGCCGCGGTGAAACGAGTCGAACACCTCGGTCACGGCCTCCGCCCGTCGCCGCTCCAGGTGAGCCCGCAACACCGGCCAAGCGGCGGCACCGAGCTCGTGCGCGTTGGCGTGTTCGTGTGCGCCGTCGATCCGCCCGATCACGAGGTGAGCGTTGCGGCTCACATCCTCGAACATCGCAGTCGAACGCTTGACGCCGGCAAGGACGACGGGGAGGACCTCGCCGCGGCCGGCTTCGGTGAGCGCCTGGTCGACGCGGCGGTAGAAGGTGCGCCACTGCTCCTTGTCGTCGCGGCCAGTGGGCTGGGCGAACCGGCCGGCGATCGCTCTGAGGTCTCGCGGCACCACGTCGGCGGTGAACGGAAACCCGTGGTCGAACAACTCGCTCACGTCGTCGCGGATGCCGTCGAACATGCGAGTCGCTCGGTCGGAGACGACCAGGAGACGATAGCGAGGACTCCGTCGGAGGCCCTGCACCAGGAAACGCGTCGCTGGTGTGGGCCCCACTGCGACGGCGGCGCAAACCGGGAACGACAAGCGGTGAGCCTCGGCCCTCTGTTCGGAGGCGACGACGAAGGCACCGTGGGCGCCACCACTCATGTCGACGTCGGCCGCTGCTGTGACCAGGTTGCGCACGATGCGCGTCGCGACATCTTCGTCCAGTTGGTCGCGCAACCGTTCGCTGGCCTCGGCAACGAGGTTCCGGAGTCGGATGCGGTCTGCGTCGTTGTGAGGGTGTCGCCGGTCGAGCGGTGTCGTGATGGTCACGACGACGTCGGCTTCGAAGTGCAAAAGGTCTTCAACGAGGGAGAGCATCACTGGCTTCCTGTCCGTTCTTCCGGTGACGCCTGGTCGCAGGACCCCGGAGGTGGATTCGACGCACGGCCCTGTGGCTCGCCGACCCGGGTCCGAATGACTCGTGCCATAGTGCGCTCGAGTTGGTTCCATCGACGTTCCTCGACCTGTTGGCAGAGCGCGCACCGACGTGCGTAGGGGATGTGCCGGAGGCGTTCGACGTCGATCGGTGCCTGGCACAGCAGACAGTCGCCGTAGCGACCGGTTTCAAGATCCTCGAGTGCCTCGTGCACCGCGCTCCGGATACCCGCGTCGTAGGCCGCGACCGGTATCGCTCCGTGTGCTGCGACCGTGTCGATCCGGTTCGACTCGAAGGTTTCGATCAGTCGTTCCAGACGCTGACGTGCCGTCGCAGCGTGTTCGTTGGTCAACCAACCTGCGCGCGGTGGCGTCGGTGCGACAACTGTCGTGCCGTGTGGTCGTAGTGGCGTCATCGTGCTCATCGGCGGCTCCTTCACTTGGGCTGGCAGGTTCCACCGTGCCAGTGCGAGCGAGATGAGCACATGGCAAGATCGCACAAGGTCCGGGACGTCGGATGTGCCCTTCCGACACTCAGGCCAAGTGAACCGAGGCGCTGATCTGGCACACGGTCTGCGGCCCGTGGTCAGAACGGTGCCGGGTTTGGGGGACAATGGTGCGATGTTGGCAAAGTTCGACGTGGGTGCGGTGGTGGAATCCCTGATCGACGACGCGGTCGTCGTCGCCGGCGCGGACGGGATGTCGAGGCAGGTGCATCGGGCGCGAACCGCCACCACCCCGGACGACCTGCGTCGGGTCGGCGCGGACGATCTGGTCGTCGTCACCGCTGCGTCGTTGATGTCCGGCGACGTCGGTTGGGACCAACTCGTCGGCAGCCTCGTTGCCGCCGGGGTCGCCGGGCTGACGGTTCGCCTCGATCCAGCCGAGCCGCTCCCGCCCGAGCTTCTCGCAGCGGCGGATCGAGCAGCGTTCCCGATCATCACGTTTCCCGACACCATGGCGCCCGGCGATGTGACCATCGCCGTGCTCGACGCGGTCCTCGCCGCGCAGGGGCAGCGACTGGAACGATTTCTCGAGATCCACCAGCGCTTCACGCCCATCGTCCTAGCGGGTGGCGGGGCCACAGAGGTCGCGACGACATTGCACACGTTGATCGGACACCCGGTTGTGGTGCTCGACGCCGACGGAGGTCGGACGGTCGTCGTGCCCTCCGACGCCGACATCGACGTCGACACGGCGGTGAGCGTTCGGCAGCCGATTCTGGCCGGCGATCAGGACTACGGCGAGGTCGTGGCGGTGACCGGCGGAGCGCCGCTCGACGCCGACCAGGTCATGGCACTCGAGCGGGCGTCGACTGCGATCGCGGTACGGCTTGCTCACGCCAGCGCTGCAGCCGCAGAGCATGAGCGGTTCGCTGCGACGTCGCTGGAAGAACTGATCGCCGGACACGCCGGCGACACCGCCGACGTCACCGAACGGGCACTCAGCTTCGGATGGGATCTGTCCCGCCCGCGAGCGGTCCTGCTCGCCTCGATCGATCGTCCCACCGACCCGGACAAGTTGCAGTCGGCACTCGCGACGATCGCCGCCTCGGCACGAGCCACCCTGGGACGTGACGCGATCGTTTGGGCGCGCAGTTCCACGATTGCGGCGCTCGTCGCCCCGGCGACCGACGAATCCGCCGAGCGAAGACGAATCGCCGAAACGCTCCGCCATGACCTGGACCAGCGGATTCGAACGGTCACGATCAGTATCGGTGTCGGAACGCGAGTCGAGGACCCGAGGGGGCTGCCGCGGAGCTACGTCGAGGCAAGCCGCGCGGTCGACGTCGGCCGGTGGGCCAAGGGTCGGCACGTCACCGAGGTCTTCGACGAGCTCGGCCTGGAGCGGCTGTTGGCCTCGACGCCGACCGACGATCTCGCCGGCTTCGTCGAACAGACCATCGGAGCGCTCGTCGAGTACGACCGTTCGCATCGCACCGATCTCGTCGAGACACTCGGAGTCTGGCTCGAGACCCGCAACATGGCGGAGGCCTCGCGCGTCGTGCACGTCCACTACAACACCTTCAAGAACCGCCTCGACCGCATCGAGTCCATCCTCGGCCCGATCATCAGCGACGCCGCACGTGCTCTCGAGTGCGAGGTCGCCATCTACATCGCCCGTCACTACGACGGGCCTTGGGCGACACTCGACACTGTGTGATGATCTGACAGTGGTTGCGGGTTGAGTTCGTGCGATGTGGCCAGTGAGTGGTGGGTGTGGTGCGTCGAGACTGGTGGGTGTCAATACCGATCTCTCGAGGAGGCTCAGATGACTACCACCACGCTCGATGCGCCCGACACCGCTCGGCTGACTGCGGGGTCGACGATCCAGGCGATGCTGCCGCGGCTCGTTGTGCTGACGCTCGACGCCAAGCAGCCGCATTGGAACGTGACGGGACCGGGGTTTGTGCCGTTGCACGCCCTGACCGACGAACTCGCGGCCGATGTGCGGGTGTGGACCGATCGGTTGGCCGAACGGGCGGTTGCGCTCGGGTCGCCGGTCGATGCGCGGCCTGCGACGGTGGCGGCGGGGCCGGTTCGTGCGTTTCCGAGTGATTGGGTTACCGATCATGAGGTGGCGGTTGAACTCGTGGAACGTATCGATCCGGTCGCGGAGTTGATCCAGGGTTCGCTGGCGGAGCTCGAGTTGCTCGACGCGGTCGCGCACGACGCGGCGATCGAGGCGCTCGAGGGTCTCGACAAGTACCGCTGGATGCTCCTCGCCCACGCTCGCTGAGACACCGACGCATCAACGCCGTACCACCACCATTGCCCCACCCACCGAGAGCAAGGACAAGATCGTATGAACGTCGACCAACTCGATCGCCGGATCGCGGAAATCGAGCAGGAGTTGCTCCGGACCGATCCCACACTCGATCAACAGTTCGCGAAGCTCGACCCCGGCGACAGGTGGCACGATGCTGCGGTGTTCACGCTGCTCGCTGCGAGCGCCGTGTTTCTGATGATCGGACTCTCCACGATGTCGATCGTCGCCTGGTTTGCCGGCGCGACCTCCGTGATCGCCGCGTTCACGATCGACGCTCGACATGAACGCGAGATGCGAGCCGCCCGGCGGTCTGCCGAGCTCGGACTTGCCCCCGATCCCGCCATTCACCGACCCGAGGCATCGAAGACGGCCACGACCGACTGGGGAGACTCACGATGACCGGCATCGCCACTATCACCGAGGCATGCATCGGCGTGAAGGACAGAGCCTGCGTCGACGTGCGCCCGGTGCAATGCATCTACGAGTACGACGCCGGGAACAACGTCCTCTCTTCCGAGGTCGAGGCCGGCGGTGGGGCGGCGAACGTGCACCAGCCGAACCCGGACGCGATCGCGATCTTCGGGGACGGACTGCTCTACGTGGACACCGACGAATGCTCGTCATGCACGGCCTGCTACGAGCCGGACGTCTGTCCGGTCGGCGCGATCTACGCCGAACAGCACGTTCCGGACGGGTCTACGCGCGTCAACTACAACTCGGCCGACACCGGCAAGGGTCACGACCACACGTTCTTCATCCAACTCAGCCGCGACGTCTTCGCCGACTGATTCGTCTCAGGCGTTCGCCGACGCTCCCTGAGCTGCCGGTGTGCGGGTCGGTGCGCAGGAGCGCCGCCGAACCTGACCGCCACCGACGGGTCGAAGGCGGGGATCGGCGCGGAGAGTTCGCTCGCGTAGCGAGGCGTCGCACCTCCTTGTCGGATACTGATGTTGGCGCAGCGGACCTCTGATTTGAACTCAGCGTGCTGGACTCCGACCCGTCGCGCACGTCTCAACGGATTGCAGTCACGACGCGGCCGACGCTGTCGATGTCGCGGCCGACGATCCGCTCATAGGCGGCGGGGTCGGTGGCACCTTCGGTCACGACGACCAAGGCCGTCTTGTCGGCCAGGTCCGGGAAAGCGTCCTTGGCCGCTGCGTCCGACAGAAGCACCCGGAGCCCAGCGAGCGACGCTGCTCCCGTCTCGCCGGCGACCACCGCTGCCTCAGAGAGATCCCTCATGGAGCGACGCGCCGCATCATCATCCACGGCCACCAACCAATCGACGCCGGCAGCGAGCCGCGGCCATGCCACCGGCGACGGCAATCCGCAATTGAGGCCGACCATGATCGAGCTGTGCGGTCCAGGGACAGCGGTCGGGGCACCCGCCAACACGGATGCCTGCACGCAGTTCGCGTCCAACGGTTCGACTCCGGCGAT
>CAXAWD010000144.1:0-8047 GCA_963972325.1 uncultured Acidimicrobiaceae bacterium | reverse complement strand
ACACCGGATCCACCGACACCGACAACGACAACCCCGGATCAGCAACCACCACCGGCACATACGCAGCCGACACCGACGCCACATCCGACGACACCGCCACACCACCGAACCAACCCGACGCCGAACCCGAACCCGACACCGACCCAGCAACAACATCATCCGACGACACCGAATACGACGCCGAACACGTCAACGACGCACCCACCGCCAAACTCGCCACCGACGGACACACCGCACCAAACGAATCCGCCACCGAGAACGGACCATCCAGCACCACATCACCCGAGTTCGTCAACTCATACGAGAACACCAACTCCTCACCAGCACCCCCGAACGACACCGGATCCACCGACACCGACAACGACAACCCCGGATCAGCAACCACCACCGGGCCGGAGCCCACGCGGACATCGATGAAGTCGGGTTCCTGTCCCGGCGCGGCCGGGTAGGTGTTGACGGTCTGGTCGACCTGACCCGACAGATCGGTGGCGCGGGCGCGCACGGTGTAGTCGTCGTCGGGCAGCGGCGCCGTCGTGTAGTTCCAGTTGCTGAACTGCCCGCCCGGGTTGGTCAGGAACACCGGGAGCCACGTCTCGATCGGGGAGAACGCCCCGGTGTCGTCGAGGAACTGGCCCTGGCTGTTCACGATCTGCAGCTCGACGGTGTCGATGCCACAGGTGAAACCGGGAGAACAGGTCGGATCGAGGTCGTCGAAGGCCCGACCGGTGACGATCAGCGGGCCGACGTCGACATTGGTCCCGTGATCGGGACCCTGGATCCACGTGTACGGGTCGGGGTCACCCGGGACCACGACCCAGCGCGCCGTGGCGCCCGTCTGATCGATGTCGTACTGCTGAGCACTGTCGACGGCCTTGACCGTGATCGTGTAGTCGCCGGGTTCCGGCAGGGAGATCCCGTCGAGCGACCAGGTCGGTGCGTTCGGCGGGCCCGTCAGCACCGCATCGATCTCGGTGTACGTGCCGTGGAACTCTCCGTCCGGGCCGACGTATCGCTTGCCCTGGACGAAGTCCACGGCGTTGGTCTCCTGGATCGTGACCGCCACGCGGTCGACCTCGTTGTCGTCGACGGCGGTACCGCTCAACGCGACGTCGAGCGTCTCCCGATCCTGGTCGTAGCCGGCCTGGTCGAAGGTGGTGTCCGGTTGGAAGTCGCCCGGCACCTGGGAGATGAAGATGCTCTGCGGGAGTTCCTCGGTGCGCGCACCGAGATCGTCGATCGCCCACCCGGTGACGATGTACATCCCCGGCGGAAGGTTCGGGGTGTGCAACGACCAGGTGCGATCGCCCGGTGGCCCGGTCAGCACGGCGTCGACGTAGTCGTAGAAGGTCGGCAGGACGCCGTAGTTGCCGTTGGACTGGATCCCCAACGTGGTCTGCAGGTTCTGGACGAGCAACTCGACCCGGACGACGGCGGAGTCGTCGGTCGCGGTTCCCGTGAGGAGCAGCGAACTGTCGGCCTCGATGGGGTAGTACGGCGGCGGGAACGTGATCGCCATCTCGGGCGAATCGTTGTCGGGTTGGAGCGTGAAGTAGGTGATCCGGAAGCCGTTGTCGGCCTGACCGGCCGTGTCGGTCGCGGCCGCCGTGGCCCGGTACGTGCCGTTGGGCAGATTCAGGTCGAGGCTCCAGGTCGTGGTGACCGAGCCCGGATTGGTGACGACCGCGGGCAACCCGACGTAGGTGGACGCGAAGCTGCCGTTCGGCTGGAGATACTCGAACGTCGCTTCGTTCCTGACGACCACCCGGACGCTCTCCACGCCGACGTCGTCGACGGCGAGGCCTTCCATCGTGAACGCGTTCGTCTCGGGGTACGGGCCGAGCAACGAGGGGTAGGTGATCTCGGTCGTCGGTGGCCGGTCGCCGGACGCGTCGACGGTGACCGTCGACGTGGCCGGCGTCGCGTCGACGGATCCGTCCGACGCGTGGGTCTGCGCCCGGATCCGATACTGCCCGGTGTCCCATCCGTCGAGGGCCTGGGTCCAGACCGTCCACGTCGCACCGGGATCGCGTACCGTCGCCGCGTCGAAGGTGTTGGCCGTGGGCGCCCAGGAGACGAGGTCGTCCTGCAGGTACTCGCCCGTGTCGTTGTCGTACACCTCGATCTCGACGCTCGCGACGCCTGCGTCGGCCGACGCCTCGCCGGACATCACGAACGGCTGACCGTCGAGTGCTTCGCCCGGCCACGGGTCGACCAGCGTGGTATCGGCGACATCGCCGGACGCGGCCTCGTCGAAGTCGAAGAAGCCGTGTTCACCGATGTTGTGCCCGCCGAGCATCGTGCCGTCCTGATAGAGAAGCAGTCCGCGCGGGACCGCTGTCATGACCTGGATGCCGACACGGGCGTTGGACCCCGGGTTCCAGGGCAGCGCGGTGCCGGTCGCAGGATCGAGCGCGCCGATCTGCTCGCGCCGTACGACGTTGTCGCCGAGTGCCGCAGCACCGATGCCGGAGTCGAATCCGTAGTTGACGTCGTCGTCGCCGGGCCAGGGCGACATCGCCCCCGGAGCCTCGAGCCAACGGAAGTGTCCGCCGATGTACACGGCGGTCTCGGTCGCGGCCACGGAGAACACGGAGTCGAACACGCGAGAGACCCACAGCGGCTCGACACCGGGGCCCCCGTCGACCGGGAAGGCGATCACGGTGTCGTTGATCGGTGGGCGATCGCCGCCGCCTGCGGACGAGACGACGAAGTACGACCCGTCGGGAGAGATGTCGGCGGAGACGACGCGGACGACGCCACCGACGCGCGGCAGGTTGTCGGTCCAGAGATCGGTCTGCCAGTCGGTGACCGAGTTCGACACCGTGTCGATCACGACGACGGCCTCTCGGAGCAGTCCGTCGACGCGGTTGCCCGAGTGGGCGACCACGAGTCGGCTGTCATCCGGTGTGATCATCAGCTGTTGGACCTTGAGCATCCCGTTCGGACCGATGCCTTCGGTGATCGGCAGGTCGAACGCCGGGTCGACGGCACCGGACTCGGCGTCGAGCCGGGCGAGTCGCCCGCGAGCGACCCCGTTGATCGACTTGAAGAATCCGCCCGCGTAGACGTCATCGCCGTCGGACGACACCACCACCGACGTCACACGCGCGTACGCGTCGGCTCGGAAGCCGGTGTCGGTCGACCCGTCCGAGTTGAGCAGGGCGAGCTTGCGACGGCGGACCCCGTTGACGTTGTTGAAGGCCCCACCGATGTAGAGCTGGTCCCCGTCGGCCGACACCGCAGCCGTGGAGACCCACCGGTCGACATCCGGTCGGAACGTCGTGTCGAGCCGACCGGTGTCGATGTCGTACGCCGCCACGTAGGCCTGCCCGATGCTCGCACCCCCGGCATTCCGGATCGACGTGAAACTGCCCACGAGAACGATTCGGTCGCCCCATTGGACGATGTCCTGAATCGATCCGTTGTCGATGCGCGGGGTGTCGGTGCGGGGCGTGTCGGGAACGAGTTCGTGATGGTCGACGATGCCCGTCGCGCCCGCGGGGACTCCCGTGGCGATGCCCAGTGACGACGCAGCGAGAGCTCCCGCCGCGATCACCCGCAGCACTCCTCGACGGCCAATCGCGTTCGAACCTCGTGACATGTGCACCGATCTCCCCACTGTGGGCCGGGCGCCGCAACGGATGCTGCGTTCGGGGCAACGATCCGCCATCCCCCGCCTGGCCTGACTTCAACAGACTCCGTCCGAACCTAGCGGCAAATTGACGTGACTGTGCGTCCGTTTCTCGGAAATTTGACCACATTGAGTGGTGACCACCACGCCCACCGCAGTGATCGGCGACGGCCGAACGACCACTCGAGGCGTCGGTTCGACAACGAAACCGGTCGGCGTCCCGGCCGGAGGTGGCATGATCAGATGATGTTCATCGTCATCGGCGTCGTCGGGGCGGTCTTGCTGTTGTCGTCGCTGTTGTTCGACGACCTGATCGACGGTCTGGTCCCCGACCTCGACTTCATCTCGGGGCCCGTGATCGGGTCGTTTCTCGCCGCATTCGGACTGTTCGGGTGGTTCGCCTCGTCCGGTATCGACGTCCCCGCGCTGCTCGCCGTGGTGATCGCCGTCGGGGGTGGGCTGGCGTTCGGCGCCTTCACCTTCAAACTCACCGACACCCTGATCCATCAGCCGACCGACGGCACCCCCACCACCGAGTCACTCGTCGGCCAGACCGGGCGCGTGGTCACCCCCGTTCGCGCCGATGGCATCGGCGAGGTGTTGGTGGCCCTCGGCGGCGCCTCCACGAAGTTCACCGCCACCGCCGACACCGACCTGGCCACCGGCTCATCGGTCGTCATCGTCGCCGTCGAATCGCCCACCAAGGTCCGCGTGCAGTCCGAAGCGGAGTTCTGGGCGTGACCCGGTCACCCACACCCGATCTCGTCACACACCGTCGTTCTGAAAGGACGTCATGAACCCCATCCTCGTGTTCCTCATCGTGCTCGCAGCACTGGCGGTCTCGATCGTCGTGCTCATCGCGAGCCGGTTCAAGGTCGCCGGTCCGAACGAGGCGTTCATCGTCACCGGCCGCAAGGGCAAAGCCGTCACGAACCCCGAGACCGGCCGTATCTCGACCGACCTGTCCGGGCAGAAGGTCGTCATGGGCGCGAGCACGTTCGTGCTGCCCGTGGTGCAGAAGCTGGCGGTGCTCGACCTCTCGTCACGTCAGATCGCCATCTCGGTCGGTTCGGCCGTGTCGGCGCAGGGCATCAAGTGCTCGCTCGAGGGCGTCGCGATCGTCAAGGTCGGCGGCACCGAGGACGCCGTTCGGGCGTCGGCCCAGCGGTTCCTCGGTCAGCAGAACGAGATCGAGCCGTTCACCCAGGAGGTGCTCGCCGGTTCGCTGCGTGCGATCGTCGGCCGGCTGTCGGTCGAGGAGATCGTCAAGGATCGCGCCGCGTTCGCCCGTGAGGTCGCGGAGGAGGCCGAGTCGTCGCTCACCAATCAGGGTCTCGTGCTCGACACGTTCCAGCTGCAGGACATCAAGACCGAGGGCAACTACCTGCAGGACCTCGGTCGCCCCGAGGCAGCCCGCGCCGAGAAGGAGGCCTCGATCGCCGAGGCCGCCGCCCGTCGCGAGTCGGAGCAGGCGCGGATCAAGGCCGAGGAGGAGATCGCGATCTCCAACCGCGAACTCGAACTCCGCAAGGCGGCGATCCTCGCCGAGACCGACGCGGCTGCGGCCGACGCCCAAGCCGCCGGCCCGATCGCCAAGGCCGCCAAGGACCAGGAGGTCATCCAGGCCCAGGAACTCGTCGCCGAACGGATGGCGGCCCTCAAGGAGCGCGAGCTCGACACCGAAGTCCGCAAGCCGGCCGACGCCGAGCGCTACGCCGTGGAGCAGAAGGCCGAGGCCGAGAAGACGAAGCGGGTCCGCGAGGCCGAGGCCGCACGCATCGCGGCGATCGAGGCCGCCCAGGCCCACGCCGAGGAAGACCGCCTCGTCGGTGCCGGCGAGCGTCAGCGCCGTGAAGAGCTGGCGAAGGCCACCGAGCTCGAGGGCAACGCCCAGGGTGCGGCCGAGCGGGCACGCCGTGTCGCGGCAGCCGAGGCGCTCAAGCTCGAAGGTGACGCAGAGGCCGCGTCGATCCTCGCCCGCGGCGACGCCGAGGCAACCGCCATGGAGAAGAAGGCCACGGCCTACGAGCAGTACGGACAGGCTGCGATCCTCGACCTGTTGGCCGACATGCTGCCGCAGCTCGTCCACGAGGCGGCGGCACCGCTGGCCAGCGTCGACAAGATGACGGTCATCTCGACCGACGGCGCGAGTCAGATCACCAAGAACGCCGCACAGAACGTCACGCAGGGCCTGCAGCTCGCCAGCGACCTGCTCGGCGTCGACCTCGCGCAGATGTTCCAGGGGCTCGCCGCGAACGCCGGGCGCAACGGTGACAGCGACACCGACGATCCCACCGGCGACGTGATCGAGGTGTGACGCGATGGCGGGAGGCAACTTCTTCCTCGGCTACCTGCTCGGCCGCCGTGGGTCCGAGCCGTGGACCGGCCGTGAGCGCACCCGGCCGAAGATGCCGTCGGGGCCGTGGCGAGCAGCAGCCCTGCTGTGCACCGCCACCGGAGTGCTCGCCGCGTGGCTGATCTTCCGCGGGTCCTCCGCGATCGGGTGGCGCATGGTCGCCGGCGGAGTGGTCGGCTTCGCGGTCGGGATGTACATCGTCGAGACGATCTGGGAACGACGGGTGGCCGCCCGGTCGCACGACGGACCGATCGGGCCGCGTACCTGATGATCGAGCGCGAGCGGCGGTTCCTCGTCGACCGGATACCCGACGTGGTCGGCGACGGCGACCACATCGTGCAGGGCTACCTGATGACCGAACCGGCCGCGGTGCGGGTCCGACGGCGCGACGGCGAGTGCACCCTCACGATCAAGACCGGCGACGGGCTGGTGCGCACCGAGATCGAACGACCGATCACCGACGAGGAGTTCGACGCGCTGTGGGAGGTCGCCACCGACCTGCGGATCGAGAAGCGCCGCCACCTCGTCCCGCTCCCGGGCGGGTTCGTGGCCGAGCTCGACCTGTTCGACGGCTCGCTGACCGGCCGCCGCATCGTCGAAGTCGAGTTCGAGTCCGACGACGACGCCGCCGCGTTCGAACCGCCCGACTGGTTCGGCCGCGAGGTCACCGACGACGGCCGCTACACCAACGCGGCCCTGGCCCGCTCCGGTTGGCCCACCGTCGTCACCTGATCGATCAGGTGACGACGGTGACGGTGTCGCCGATGTCGAGCCAGCTCCAGATCAGCTCGGCGTCTTCGGGCAACACTCGGATGCACCCGGACGATGCACCGTGCAGCGCGGTGGTTCCGACGCTGTCGAGCGGCTGCACGTACTCGCCGTTGGAGTACGTGGGGATGCTGTGGAACGCGATGCGGGCACCCTGGTACTTGCCGTAGGTGAACGCCACGAAGTGCGTCATCTCCGAGTACTCGCCGCTGAGCGTCGACGACGCGTTCATGTCCTTGGCGTACACCTCGTAGGTGCCGGGGTCGGGTTGCGAGGCCGCACTGGTCATCGGCATCACCTCGGTGATCTCGCCCGCCTCGCACAACCAGGTTCGCTGATTGAACCGATCGATCACCGCGGAGCGGCCCGTGGCCGGGCAGGTGGCCGGATCGGGCGGCAACACGTCGGGGCCGACCCACGCGCCGATCTCGGTCGCGGTCTGCGGGCCGACGACGCCGTCGACGACCAGACCGTTCTGCGACTGGAAGGCGCGGACCGCCGCGTCGGTCGCCTCGTCGAACACGGTGTCGGGCGCCGAGTTCACGAGCACGCCGGCCGCGATCAGCTGCGACTCCAGGCACGGCACCTCGTCGTGCTCGTCACCGAGTTCGAGTCGCACCGACAGCGTGCAGTCGGGGTCGATCTCCACGACCGGCTCGAGGCCCAGTTCGTCGCGAACGTCGTCGGCGAGCGACGTCTCGTCGCCGGCGGCCCCCTCGGTCGGATCGATGGGCTCGATCGCATCGACCGCGGCCGACTCGGACGCGGCCGCCGACTCTGCTCCGTCGTCGCCCGATGACACGCGGGCGATACCGGCCAACCCCCCGACGCCCACGAGGGCAGCAGCCAGGACGGTGTACGAGCGGGACATCGCGAGCGATTCTACGGAGTCGATCGACCGGTGTCGGCTCGGCCGACGGTTCGTTCGCGGCAGAAGATGTCAGTCGACGAAGAGTTCGGCGATCTGCACCGTGTTGAGCGCAGCGCCCTTGCGCAGGTTGTCGTTGCTCACGAACAGCGCGAGGCCACGGCCGTCGGGCACACCCGGGTCTTGCCGGATACGGCCGACGTACGACGGGTCCTGCCCGGCGGCCTCGAGCGGCGTCGGGATGTCGCTGACCACCACGCCGGGTGCGTCACCGAGGATCTCGTAGGCCTGCTCGACCGACAGCGGGTTCGCGAACTCGACGTTGAGCGACAGCGAGTGACCGGTGAACACCGGCACCCGCACGCACGTGCCGGACACGAGCAATTCGGGGATGTCGAGGATCTTGCGGCTCTCGTTGCGGAGC
>CAXAWD010000143.1:0-8057 GCA_963972325.1 uncultured Acidimicrobiaceae bacterium | reverse complement strand
CGTCGGGTGACGACGTGGTGACGTGGACCGAGTCGGGCGGTGTGACCACGAGATCACCCGGTGCGACCGGCACGACCTCGCCGTCGATCGTGATCGATCCGGAACCCCGGACGATCGTGGCGAACTCCTCGGCGGCGTGGTGATGGGCGGGGGTCGAGTAGCCGGGCGGCAGGACGCTGATGCCCATCGCCATCCGTGACGACGTGTCGTCGTCGGGCGAGGCGTAGACGGCGACGATCCGGCCGTCGATCAACGGGTGGCGCTCGGTGCCGCCGGCATCGAGGGCGGCGACCGCCTCGTTCACCATCGCGTCGAGGTTGCGGACGACCGTGTTGCTCATGTGGGCTCCCTGCTCATGTGGGCTGCTCGTCGATTCGTTCATTTCAGCACCGTGAACCCGCCGTCGACGCGTACGACCTCGCCGGTGACGAACGAGGCGCGGTCGGACAGGAGGAACTCGACGACCTCGGCGATCTCCGAGGCCCGGGCCAACCGTCCGAGGGCGTGGGCCCGCGCTTTCTCGTCGGCGTCGAGGGCACCGGACGCGTGTGCGTCGCGGATCATCGGGGTGTCGACGTAGCCGGGGGCGACCGCGTTCACGCGGATGTCGTCGGCCGCCCATTCCACCGCCAGCGTGCGTGTCATCGCGGCGACGCCGGCCTTCGCGACGGCGTACGGCAGTCGGCGGGGCCAGCCGAACTCCATCGCGACCGAGCAGAAGTTGACGATCGCGCCACCGCCGTTGGCGATCATCGACCGCGCCGCCGCCTGTGCCGCCCACAGCGTGCCGTCGAGGTGCACGCCGAGCACATGCGACCAGTCCGCCTCGTCGAGGTCGACGCTGTCGCGCTGGTGGAGCATGCCTGCAGCCGTGACGAGCCCGACGATCGGCAGCTCGTTTGCCACGGTTGCGACCGCGCCGGCGATCATGTCGCGATCCGACACGTCGCCGGCCGCGACACGGGTGCGGTCGGGGTGTTCAGCCAGGATGTCCGCCAGGCGATCCCGATCGAGATCGATCAGCCCGAGACGCAGGTCGGGTCGCCGTTCGAGCAGCACGTCGACGACCGCGCGGCCGATGCCGCTCGCGGCGCCGGTGATGACGACGCAGCCCGACGGTGGCGTGCCGTGCTCCGGCTCGGACATGTTGCTGCACCTCCCATCGGTGGGCGGTCGACGTCCGCCCCGGTGCAATATTATACTATTTCGGTGAGCCGGGGATCATCCGGTGATCGGCCGACACCCACCGCCACGCCAACCACCCGCCATCCACCACACCCGCCATCCACCAGAGGAGTACCCACCCATGCGCATCGGATTGATCCAGGTCACGCAGGAGACGAGCAGTTTCAACCCGACGCTGACGACGCTCGCCGACTTCGAGTCGTTCGGGATCTACGAGGGAACCGAGATCCTCGAACGACAGGAGAACGCCGGCCTGGTCGGCGGGTACCTGGAAGGCATCCGGCAATCCGGCGCCGAGGTGGAAACCGTCCCGATCGTACGGGGCGCTGCTCGCTCCGGCGGACGGCTCGCGACCGACGTGTTCGAGTTCTTCGACGGCAAGGTTCGTGACGGGCTCGCTGCTGCGGGACAACTCGACGGGCTGGTCATGTTGCTCCACGGAGCCGCCTCGGCTGAAGGCATCGACGATGTCGAAGGGGCCCTGCTGCAGACCGCCCGCGATGTGGTCGGACCGGAGTTGCCCCTCGGCCTGATGCTCGACCACCACGCCAACGTCACCCAGGCGATGATCGACCACGCCGATGTCATCGTCGGGTTCCGCACCCAGCCCCACGATCAGTTCGAGACGGCTCGCGATCTCACGAAGCACGCCGTGCGACTCTTCGCCGGCGAGATCGCTCCGACCATGGCCTGGCGCAAGCTCCGCATGATGACCCATCAGGAGCAGTACCTCACCTCGCGCGGCCCCATGAAGATCCTCTTCGATCGCGCCCGCGAGATGGAGCAGGACCCACGCGTCGTGGCGGTCTCACCGTTCCCGATGCAGTGTTGGCTCGACGCCGAAGAGGGTGGCTGGTCGATGGTCGTCGTGACCGACGACGATCCGGGACTCGCCGAGCAGTTCGCGGAGGAGCTCGCCGACCTGGCGTGGTCGATGCGGCATCGGTTCCAGGAAGGCGAGAGCCTGCCGGTCGACCAGGCGGTCGCCGAAGCCGACGCGGCCGAGGCCGGCACGGTGATCCTCAGCGACACCGGCGACTCGGTGCTCGGCGGCTCCGGCGGTGACAGCACCGTGCTGCTCGAGTCGATCCTGCGGGTCGGCATCAACAACCGGGCGCTCATCCCGATGATCGACCCGGTCTCGGCGCCGCAACTCGCCGCCGCCGGTGTCGGCGCCACCGTGACGCTCGAACTCGGTGGTCGGTCGGCGCCGTTCTTCACGCCGCTCGAGGTCACCGGCGTCGTCCGGGCGGTCTCGGACGGGATCGTCCAGCTCGAGAACCACGCCGAGACCGAGATCGACATGGGCCACACCGTGGCGTTCGAGGTCGGCCCGGTCACGCTGCTGGTGAGCGAGTACGCGGGCGTCGCCGGTGTCCACCCCGACGCCTATCGCCACATCGGGATCGAGCCGAGCGAGTATCACATGATGGTGATGAAGACCGCCTCGAACTTCCAGTACATGGCACCGTTCACCTCGATGATCATCCGGGCGGCGACCCCCGGCCCGACCCAGTCCGACATCGCCGCGCTGCCGTGGGAACGGATCCCGCGGCCGTGCTTCCCGATGGAGGCGATCGAGTCGTGGCGCGGATGAGTCCGGCGGCCGAACCGGCCGACCCGTTCGACCTCACCGGTCGAGGGGCGATCGTCACCGGCGGTGGCACCCACCTCGGCAAGGCGATGGCACGGGCCATGGCGGGCCGCGGCGCTCGGGTGTGCATCGTCGGTCGGCGTGAACACGTGCTCGCCGCCGCGGTCGACGAACTGACCGCCGAGGGTCTCACGGTGACGTCACGCTCCCTCGACATCACCGACGACGAGCTGGTGGGGCGAGTGGTCCGCGACATCGCCGACGAACTCGGCGACCTGTCGATCATGGTCTGCAACGCCGGGGCGTCGGCCGAGGATCGGTTCCCGCCCGACCAACCGGTCGAGACGTTCCTCGCCACCATTCGCTCGCACCTCGTCGGGACGTTCTCCTGCGCACAGGCCGCAGCGCGCGTCATGCGCGACACCCGGACCGGCGGGTCGATCGTCACGATCTCCTCGATGCAGGGTTCGGTCGCGTCCGATCCGCGCCTGTACGAGGGGCTCGACCTCGCCCAACGCTCGGGGCCCGGCTATCAATCGGCGAAGGCCGGCATCATCGGATTGACCCGCAACCTCGCCGCCGAGTTGGGTCCGCACGGGATTCGCGTCAACTGCATCAGTCCCGGGTTCATCCCCCGATCGGATGCGAACGCCGAGTTCGTCGAGCGCGGCCGCGCCGGTAACGCGCTCGGCATCATCGGCGAACCCGACGACCTCGCGGGAGCGGTGCTGCTGTTGGCCGGCGATGCCGGACGCTTCATCACCGGGCACAACCTCGTGGTCGACGGAGGATGGACGATCTGGTGAGGACGACCTGCTGAGGACGACCTGCTGAGATCCCGCGCAGCGCGTCAGGTGAGCGAGGCGTCGCGGGCCAGCACGCGGCCCGGCAGCGCGGTGCCGAGTCCCTCTGGTGAGACGACGATCTGACCGTTGACGATCACCCATTCGATGCCGTCGGGTGACCGGCGCTCCTGGTAGGTGGCGCGATCGTGCACGGTGGCACGATCGAACACGGTCACGTCCGCCCAGCAGCCGACCTCGAGTCGGCCCCGATCGGTCAACCCGAAGCGCTGCGCCGGGATCGACGACATCTTCCTGACCGCTGCGGCGAGGTCGAACAGACCCTCGTCGCGGCTGTACTGGCCGAGTACGCGCGGGAACGCGCCGAGCAAGCGTGGATGGGGCACACCACCGTCCTGCGGGATGCCGTCGCTGCCGACCATCGCCCTCGGGTGCGACAGTACCGAGCGCATGTCGGCCTCGTCGATCTCGAACTTCACGCAGATCGTCTCGGTGGCGCGAGGTGCGCCGATGATCATCCGAGCGACGTCCGAGGTCGTGCATCCCTCGGCGGCGGCGATCGCGGGGAGCCGGCGACCCTCGAAGCGCGGGAAGTCCGGGCAGTGCGTGATCTGTACGATCTCGAGACGGTCGGGGTCGAGGGCATCGACGTCGAAGTACTGCTCGAACGGGCCGGAACCCGCCATGTAGGGGTAGACGTCGAAACCGACATCGACGCCGGCGGCGTGGGCGGCGTCGATCTTGGCGAGCGCGCCACCGATCGAGCCCCAGTTGTCACGGCCGACACACTTGAGGTGTGAGAGCTGGACGCCGGTCCCGGCTGCGGCGGCGATGGCGAACGCCTCGTCGATCGAGTCGAGCAGATGCTCCGCCTCGTCGCGGATGTGGCTGCAGTACAAGCCCCCGCTCTCCGCTGCGGCGGTGGCGACCTCGATGAGGTCGTCGGTCACGGACGATCGGCCGGGCTCGTAGATGAGCCCCGTCGACACGCCGAGCGCCCCCTCGTCGACCGATCGTCGCACGGCGTCGACGATCTTGGTGCGCTCGAGACGGCCCGGGCGACGATCCACCCGCGGGTCGACGTGGCGGCCGACCGTGTTGTGGCCGACGAACGTGGCCATGTTCGGGCCGATGCCCTGCTGTCGCAATGCCTCGGCGTACGTGCTGAACGAGTCCCACGGCCCGTCGATCGACAGGAGGTCGGGAGTCGGGTGGCCCGGGCGATGCGGGAACGCACTGAACCCACAGTTGCCACAGATGACCGTGGTGACGCCCTGCAGCACCTTCTCCCGATTGAACGGGTCGCGCCGCAGTTGCATGTCGTCGTGCGTGTGGGCATCGATGAAGCCCGGAGCGACCACCTTGCCGGCGGCGTCGAGATCCTGCCGCGCCGCACCCACCTCGCCGATCTCGGCCAGTCGGCCGCCGTCGATGCCGACGTCGGCCGGGAACGGTTCGGAGCCCGTGCCGTCGACGACGAGTCCGTTGCGGATCGCCAGATCGATCATGCGAAACACCTCGGAACGGGCGTGCCCGTCGGCTCCCGGCGCGTCGCCGCGGGGGAGGGGATCGGTTGGTTCCTGGTCGGCATGGTGGAGCTCCCTGGGGGATAGCGTGAATGGATGATGCAGACGGGCCAGTCAGTCCGGAGTCGGCGTCGATGACCGCCGAATCCGTCCAGACCGATTTCGAGCAGCGCCTCGGTGACGCACGAATGGTGGCGATCCTGCGTGGCCTGACCCCCGACGCCACCACGGCCCTCGCGCTCGAGTTGCGCTCGATCGGCGTGCGTCACATCGAGGTCACGATGCAGGACGAGATGGGGCTGGCGGCGCTCCGGCAGACGATCCAGGAGTGGCCCGCCGGACCCGACACGATCGGCGCCGGGTCGGTGGTGTCGGTCGCCGGCGCGCAGTTGGCCGTCGAGGCCGGCGCGTCGTTCTTGATCTCGCCCGGTCTGTCGGCTGCGGTCGTCGAGTTCGCCCGCGACAGCGAGGTCGCCGTGCTCCCCGGTGTCGCGACCCCGACCGAGGTGCAGCATGCGATCGCGCTCGGGCTGTCGGCGGTCAAGTTGTTCCCGGCGGTACAGCTCGGCGGGCCGGCGTACCTGCGTGCGCTCGCCGGGCCGTTCCCGGGCATTCGTTTCGTCCCGACCGGCGGCGTCGACTTCGACAACGCCGACGACTACCTCGCGCAGGGTGCGCTCGCCGTCGGCATCGGCGGACAGCTGACCCAGCCCGGCGGCGTCGACGCGGTCCGCCGCTGGGTCGAGGCCCGGTCGACCTGAGCCGTCACTTCGCGTCGCGACCGCGTCACCCGGCATCGATGGCTCCATCCGGGTAGTGCACCACGGCCCACTCGTCCGGCGGGAGTGCGAGCAGCCGTTCGATCCGGTCCCACGACATCGGGCGACCGACATCGTTGTGGCTCGTCACGGCACTCATCGCGGTGATGTGCCCGAGTCGCTGGCACCGACGCACGTCGTCGGGGTGCCGCACGATCCCGGTGAGGTAGCCCGCGGCGAATGCGTCGCCGGCTCCCATCGGGTCGACGACGGTGCCGCGCAGCGCCGGTTCCGTGTGGGCCACGTCGTCGACGAACGTGGTCACGTCCTCCGCTCCGTTCTTGACCACGAGCCATCGTGGTCGATCGATCAGGCCGCGCACGTCGGCCGGTGTCGACAGGTCCCACACCGCTTCGGCTTCGTCGAGTCCGACGAACACGACATCGGAGCGGTTGGCAGCGTCGGCCAGCACGTCGGCTGCTGACGCCGCCGCCGACCACAGCGCCGGCCGCCAGTTGACGTCGAACGAACGGATCGCCGGGCTCGGTGAGTCGAGCAGTTCGAACACGAGTGCCCGGCACGATTCCGACAACGCCGGCGTGATACCGGTGAGGTGGACCACGGCGGTGTCGAGGCACCCGGCGACGTCGATGTTCGACGTCGACATGCCCGACGCGGCAGAGCCCCGCCGGTAGTACTGGACGCGAGGCTCTGTGCCGGGAGCTCCCTTGAGCATCAATCCGGTCGGAGCATCGCCGGTGACCGCAACGTCACCGGTGTCGACCCCGCCGTCTGCGATCGCGGCGTGCACCAGCGGGCCGGCGACGTCACCGCCGATGCGGCTGACCCACCCGGCGCGAAGGCCGAGCGCGGCGACGTTGCGCGCCACGTTCGACTCGGCCCCCGCGATGTCGTACGAGAACGTCGCCGTGCCGGGAACGGGCGACAAGCTCAGCATCGACTCGCCGAGCGCCACGAGGTCGAACCGCCTCTCGGGCTGTTGTGGCGCTGCTGATTCCATCATGTCCGATCGGGTACCGGGGTGTAGGCAACCGTGTGCGCGGCGGCCGCGGCCACGCCGCCGACCTCGTCGATCCGGCGCGCCTGATCGAGCTTCGCTCGTGCGTCGACCGCCACCGGGTCACAGATCTGCCGCAGCCGATCGGCGCAGTCGGCCTGTACGTCGGCGACATCGTCCCTACCGGCGAGGTCGGTCGTCTCCGCCGGGTCGTCGACGAGGTCGAAGAGCTGCGGGCGTTCACCGATGTACTCGACGTACTTGTAGCGGCCGTGTCGGATCATGAAGCTGGCCGCGGTCGAACCGTTGGCGTGGTACTCGGCCAACACCGACCGTTCGGAGGCGGCGAGCGGCTCGGGTCGGAGGAGCGACAGCCCGGGCAGCGGGTCGTCCTCCGGCGGTTCGACGCCGGCCGCATCGAGCAGTGTCGGAACCAGGTCGATGTGCGAGACCGGCGTCTCGACCACGCCGTGGTCCACACCCGGGCCCGCCAGCAGGAGCGGGACGCCGACCGACTCCTCGTTCATCAGGTGCTTGAACCACAAGCCGTGCGCCCCGGCGCTCTCGCCGTGATCGGACGTGTAGATCACGAGGGTGTCGTCGGCGTGACCGGACGCGTCGAGCGCCGTGAGCAGCTCACCGACGTTCGCGTCCATGAAACTGCACAGCCCGAGATACGCCTGAAGGGCCCGCCGGCGCTCGTCATCGGAAAAGCCCCGGTCGATACCGAACGACTCGCGGAACACGTGCACGGCGGGGTGGTCCCACGCCGCCAGGTCGGCGGTCGGCAGTTCGAGGTCGGGATCGTCGTAGAGGGCGAAGAACTCGTCGGGTGCGATCAGCGGGAAGTGGGGTGCGACGAACGAGACCATCAGCGCCCACGGGCCGAGGTGGCTCTCCTCGTCGAGGTAGCGGACCCCGGCGGCGGTGACGGCGCGGTCGTAGCGGGTGTAGTCGCTCTCGCCGGGCCCGGCGCCGAGGATCGCCTCGAAGCCCGGAACGGTCGGCACCGCACCCTGCGGCCGCTGTGCGATCCCCCGGAGGTCGCCGCGGCCGGCGATGTGCATCGGGAGGCGCTGATCAGGGAAGCCGGTGTCGTCGGCCGGGTCCCGGTAGTGGAGCTTGCCGATCGTGGTCACGCGGTATCCGGCCCGGCCGAGATGATGGCCCCAG
>CAXAWD010000142.1:0-8062 GCA_963972325.1 uncultured Acidimicrobiaceae bacterium | reverse complement strand
GACCGACGAGTAGAACTTCAGCGCACGACCACCCGGGGTGGTCTCGGGCGAGCCGAACATGACACCGATCTTCTCGCGCAGCTGGTTGATGAAGATCGCGATGGTCTTGGTCTTGTTGAGGTTGCCGGTGAGCTTGCGGAGCGCCTGACTCATCAGACGGGCCTGGAGGCCGACGTGGCTGTCGCCCATGTCGCCTTCGATCTCGGCACGGGGCGTCAGCGCCGCCACCGAGTCGATCACGACGACGTCGATCGCGCCTGAGCGGACGAGCATGTCGCAGATCTCGAGGGCCTGCTCACCGGTGTCGGGCTGGGAGATCAGCAACTGGTCGATGTCGACCCCGATCGCCTTGGCGTACACCGGGTCCATCGCGTGTTCGGCGTCGATGTAGGCGCAGGTGCCGCCGTTGCGCTGGGCCTCGGCGACCACGTGCATCGCCAGCGTGGACTTACCCGACGACTCCGGGCCGTAGATCTCGGTGACGCGGCCACGGGGCAGCCCCCCGACACCGAGCGCCAGGTCGAGCGGGAGGGCACCGGTCGAGACCGACTCGACGCCCATCGTGGTCTTGTCGCCCATCTTCATGATGGAGCCCTTGCCGAACTGCTTGTCGATCTGGGCGAGCGCCATGTCGAGTGACTTTTCGCGGTCGTTGGCCATGAGATTTCGTCTCCCTGTTCCTGCTTCTGGTTGTTCGGGGCGAGTGGCCCGATCCGTTGGAATCAACGTGTGACGCACCGTACGGAACGGGTGTGACACTGTTCCGGAGAGCCGCCGTGACGACCCGCTGGGGAATGACAACAATGTAGTTGTCGAACAACCGTTCGGCAAGCATTTCAGGGAACAACCGTTCGATTTCTCGAACGGTGCAGCCGTGGGAGGGCGTCAGAGCGTGGCGTCGCCCTCGCCCGCCAGCTCGGCCTGGGTCGGACGCCGCATCCACAGGTCGATCGCCTGCCAGAGCGTGAAGGAGATCGGGTAGAACACCGCTGGACCGATCAGCCCGAGCGCGGCGGTGACGATGGTGACCGTGCCGATCGGCACGTCGGGGGCGGTGAAGACCACGAGCAGCAGAATCGTCACGAGGATCGTTCCGAACGTGAGAATGATGTTCGCGGTGACCGCGCCGAGCTCGAACGCCGAGTCGCCACGTCGGTAGCCGTGACCACAGTTCTGGCAGCGCTCGACACGCTTGAACCACCCGGTGAAGTAGGCGCGGCGATCGCCGCACCACGCGCAACGCCGGGTCAGGCCTCGAAGCAGGAGGACCGGACGGGAAGGAAAGTCGTCGATCGGCATCGCCACACTCGCAACCTAGCGCCGCAATTCGCGAGACTCCCAAGGTGGAGCGATCTCTGGCCAGTGTTCTGTTCCTCGTGGCAGCGGTTGCGTTCAGCCTCTCCGCGGGCGGTTGGTGGATGCAACGCATCGCGTTCACACCCGATGAGGCGATCGACACCACCGCCGCGATCCTCGAAGATGCCGACATCCGACTCGAGCTCAACACGGTGATCACCGGAGCCAGCTCGGCGTCGACGGAACTGGATGCCACACAACTCTCGTCGATGCTCGAGAACGAGATCCTGTCGACACGTCTCGGCGCCACGGTGATGATGCCGCTCATCCACCAGGCGCACGACCGGATCATCGGGCTGCGCGACGACGACCCCGTCACCGTCACCGGACCCGAGCTGATCCCGATCGTCCGCGATCAACGTGCCGCCGAGGTGTCGACCGTCACGATCCCGATCCAGCCGATCGGCGTGCTCAAGACCACCCGCACGTTCCTCGGATGGATGATCCCGATCACCGCCGGCCTCGGCCTCCTCGCGCTCGTGCTCGGCATCTTCACCCGGCCCGACCGGCGCGACCTCCTGCGCGGCCTCGGCGAGTTCGGCATCGCACTCTCTGCGTCGATGCTCGTGTTCGGATACCTCATCCCCGTGCAGTTCCTCACCGCGATCGACAACCGCACCTGGACACATGCGATCCCGCGGCTCGCCATGCGCACCCTGCCCGTCGTGCTCGGCATCGCCGTGATCTTCGCCGGGGCCGGCATCGCGCTGATCCTGATGTCGCGAGCCGGCGGTAAGCGGCGCCAATGGTCGACACCGTTGTCGGTCGCCCGGTACAACGGCGGCAACAACCCCGGTTGGGGCTGAACGACGAGACCGGCCGGCGCCGTCAGGCGACGTCCATGCGATCGAGTCGACGGGCGGCGACGAACAACGCCACGACGGCGACGACGATCGGGACGACGACGCCGGCAGCGAGCGACTGATCGCCGAGGTCGACGTCGACGTCGGTCATCGCCGTCACGATCGAGCGGGTGTACCCCGAGATCGCCAGCCGCGCCGCCGAACTGCCGAACGCCGAGATGACGCCCTCCCAGATCAGGACGTAGCCGAGTCCCCACACGATCGGGTTCTTCACCAAGAGCCCGAGGAGGAGGAACACGGCGCTGTAGGCCACGACCCCCACGATCGACGCGACCATCGTGGCGCCGAAGATGGTCCCGGCCTCACCCGACAGCAGCGCTGCCAGCGCCAACGGGCCGAGCGTGAGCGGCAAGCTGACGGTGAGAGCAGCGAGCCAGGCGCCCACCACGACCGGCCAACGGTCGATCGGACGGAGCCACAGATAGACGAGCGTGCCGTCTTCGCGGGCATCGCCGAGTGCCGCGGTGGCGAACACGAGCGACACGACCGGGACGACGACGGTGAAGCCGAGGCCGGCGATCACGCCCACCGTCGCATCGAGCGGTTCGGTCACGTCGGACGACGACCCGACCGCCCAGGCGACGGCCGCGACGGCGAGCCCGACGGCGAGCAGCGCGAGCACGCGGCCACGGCTGACGAGCTGCCGCAGCAGCAGCCGGTACGTGAGGCCGATGGCGGCGACCGGGGACACGGAACGGCCGCTCATCGTCGACGCTCCACCAGATAGCGGAAGACCGACTCGAGGTCGTCGTCGGTCGGCTGGACTTCGTACAGGCGCACGTCGAGCTCCTTGGCGACGGCCGCCACGTGACGGCCGAAACGATCGATGTCGGTGGTGTCGGCGATCACCTCGTCGGCCGAGACCGAGACCCCGTCGACGAACGAACCGCCGACGAGAGCGGCCGCCAGCTCGCGCGGTCGGTCGGCGTTGATGCGGAGCCGCAGCGGGCGGTCGTCCATCAGCCGGCGGAGCGCTCGGTAGTCGCCCGACGCCGCCAGGCGGCCCTGCGCGATCACCAACACGTTCGATCCGATCCGGGCCACCTCGTCGAGCACATGGCTCGACACGAGCAGGCACTTCCCCTGGTCGCCGAGATCGTGGAACAGGCGGATCATCCGGTTGCGCTGCACCGGGTCGAGGCCCGTGAGCGGCTCGTCGAGGATCAGGACGTCGGGGTCGTTGACGAGGGCCGCGGCCAGCTTGACCCGCTGTCGCATGCCCTTCGAGTACGCGCCGACCGGCTTGTCGACCCGCGGATCGAGATCGACCAGTTCGAGGGCCCGGTCGGCGGCCGATGCCGACTCCGGCACGGCGTGGGTCAGTGCGGCGATCTCGACGAAGCGATGGGCGCTCAGCCGGTCGAACAGCGCGTCCTGCTGCGGTGCCAACCCGATGCGGCCGCGCACGTCACGGTCGGCGCGGGCGTCGGCGCCGAGCACGCGGACGGTGCCCTGCGACGGCGGGGTCAGGCCGCACATGACGCGGAACAGCGTCGACTTGCCGGCGCCGTTCGGGCCGAGCAGCGCCGTCACACCGGGGCCGACGCGGAACGACACATCGGACACGGCGACGACGTCGCCGAACGCCTTGGTGACGTTGGCGACCTCGACCATCGGCGCCGGGGCGTTCGGATCGGGAGGCGGCGGTGCCGTCGCCGCGGACGGTGGTGCCCACTCGGTCATCAGACGGCCTCCAGATTCCGGTAGCGCATCGCGATCACGGCAGAGGGCACGAGCAGCCATGCGGCGTTGGCGAGGGCGACCGCCCACGTCGCGACGCCCGCGTACTCCTCGGACTCACCGCCGAACATACGGGCCGGTATCTCGAGCGGCGTGCCGAGCGGGTCGAGGAGCGACAGCCAGTCGCTCATCCGGCCTTCCTCGACGATCAGGTTGACCGCGATCGACAGACCGAACATCAGCATGATGACGGCGACGCTCGCGAACGCACGCCGGTCGGTGATGCTCGACGCAGCAAGACTGACGGCCGAGTAGATGGCGCTGATGAGGAACCCCGAGGCGAGGAGCCGGGCGGCGACGCCGAGCCATGCCGGGAACCCGTCGGGGCCCTGCGACTGGACGGTGTAGCCGATGAACGCCATCACCACCGGGAGGCCGATGATCAGCCACAGGGTGCCGACGGTCGCCATGGCCTTGGCCAGCAGGTACGTCGGCTTGGTGAGCGGCGTCGACAGGTAGAGCGAGAACATGCCGTCGCGGCGGTCGCGGACGATGGCCTCGGGGGCGACGAAGGCGGTGAACAGCAGCGCCGCCATCACCGAGAAACCGAAGAACTCCCAGTACTCGGGTCGGACCTCGTCGCCGAACTCGCCGAACAGCACGGTCACGGCGAGGAAGACCGTGGCCGGCACGAACGCGATCACCGCCACGATGATCGGGAACACCTTGTGACGGCCCTTGCGGCCGAGACCGAGAATGCTGCGGGTCGTGTGCCACGCAACGGATCGCACGGCACCGCGGACGCCGGACCGTTCGCCGTCGTAGCGGCGGTAACCGCGGTCGAGGATCTGAGCGTCGCTCACGACGACATCTCCGCCGCGATGTGGAACAGGTCTTCGAGCCGACGGCGACGCCGGACGATCTTGCCGAGGCGGGCGCCGCTGGCAGCGACCGCGTCGCGGACGCCGTCGGCGACGACGTCGACGTCGGGTCCGATGACCTCGATGGTGCCGACGGCGAGCGGCCGCACGACGAAGCCGGCGCCGGTCAGGCTCGACGAGACTTCGTCGAGCGCACCCGGTCGGTCGGGGACCTCGACGATCTCGAGCACGATGCCTTCGTCGTCGCCCACCAGCTGTGCGAGCGGGCCGCTCGCGACCAGGGAGCCGGCGTCGAGCGCGACGACGTTGTCGCAGATCCGCTCGACTTCCTCGAGCAGGTGCGACGACAGGACGACGTCGATCGAGTACTCGGCGCTGATCTGGCGGATCAGCGCGAGCATCTCGTCGCGTTGGACGGGGTCGAGACCGTCGGTCGGTTCGTCGAGGAAGATCAGGCGGGGGTCGGCGGCGATCGCCTGGGCGAGCTTGACGCGCTGGCGTTGACCGGTCGACATCGACCCGAGGGCACGAAATCGTTCCTCGCCGAGGCCGACCAACCACAGGGCATCGCTCGCCCGGCTGCGGGCCTCGTCGGTGGGCAGGCCGCGCACTTCGGCGAGGTGCTTGACGAAATCGGAGGCCGGCATGTCCTCGGGCAGGACGTTGCGCTCGGGGCCGTAGCCCACGAGCGCTCGCAGTTCGGCCCCTTGGGTCGCCGGGTCGAGCCCGAGCACGGTCGCCGTACCCGACGTGGCGCGGCGCAGCCCGAGCAGGATCGACATCAGGGTCGTCTTGCCGGCACCGTTGGCGCCGACGAGACCGGTGATGCCGTTCGGCACCTCGACGTCGAGGGCGTCGAGCGCCCGATGCGAGCCGAACTGCATCGTCAGCCCGGCGGTGGAAATCACACTCACCGGAGCATCATGCCGCATCGTTCCCCCGCCCACGTCGTCCTTCCGACCGATTCGAGGTCATCCCGTCGGCTGACACGGACGGGGTCAGCCGATGAGTTCGTCGACGAACTCCCGGAAGACGTCGGCGTACATCATCGCCGCGGCGTCGTCGTGCATGACCGAGATCAACCATTGCTCGTCGAGGCCCGGCGGCAACAGAACGCCGCGGTTGATGCCGTGGATCCACTGGGCGAACGCGAGGTCGAAGTCGGTCGCCTGGTAGTCGCGATAGTTGCGAACCGGCTGCTCGGACCAGGTGATGCACCCCTTGGCGCCGAACTGCACGGTGTGCGCTGGCAGACCGGACTCTTCGATGATGCGCTGCACCGCAGCCACGAGGCGGGTGTTGCGGCCGATGGCCTCGTCGACGATCGGCCGGGTGCACGCCTCGGTCAGCGTGGCCTTGACCGCCGCCATCACGAGTGGGTTGCCGTTGTACGTGCCGAGGTGCAGCACCGTGCCCTGCGTGATGAGGTCCATGTACTCGGCCTTGCCGCCGAACGCCCCCACCGGGAACCCGCCGCCGATCGACTTGGCGAGGGTGACGAGGTCGGGTTCGACCCCGAGCTGTCGTGTGGCCCCGCCGTAGCCGGCGGTGATGCCCGTCTTGACCTCGTCGAAGATGAGCAGCGTGCCGTGCTTGTCGCAGATCTCGCGCACGGCCTCGAGGTAGCCCTCGTCGGGCAGGCAGATGCCGATGTTCTCCATCACCGGCTCGACGATGAACGCCGCCACCGTGCCGCCGGCGAGTGCCCGGTCGAGTGCTTCGGGGTCGTTGAACGGGATCACGATGACGTCGTCGAGCGTGCCCTTGGTGATGCCGGCCGATTGCGGCACCGAGTTGGGTGCGTCGGCGGGACCGGCGTCTTCGAGCGACGGCTTGTTCGAGACCATCACCTCGTCGTGGTGGCCGTGGTAGCCGCCCTCGACCTTGACGATCTTCTCCCGACCGGTCGCGCCGCGGGCGAGACGGATCGCGTCCATCGTCGCCTCGGTGCCGGAGTTGGTCGGACGCCACATCGGCAACCCGTACCGCTCGGCGAGCAGTTCACCGACATCGGCGTCGAGCTCGCAGGGCGTGACGTACAACGTGCCGTCGTCGAGTTGCTTCGCCACCGCGTCACGGACGGCCGGGTTCATGTGGCCCGCGAACAGGGCACCGAATCCCATGTCGTAGTCGACGTATTCGTTGTCGTCGACGTCGATCATCTTCGAACCGGACGCGTGTTTGACGACGACCGGCCAGGGGTCGTAGGCCTGGAAGCTCGACGGCACGCCGGCGGGCATGACCTTGCGGGCCCGCTCGGTGGCGATCTGGGACCGGCGGGTGCGCTGCGAGTACAGCTCCATCTCCCGCTTCGTGATGTCTTTCGCCTTGGCAACGAGATCGTCATGGCTGGACACGGGTATCGGTGCTTTCTGTGAGTTGGGTGTTGCCACACTACTCCGAGCGATGGGAGCCCACTGGCGCTCTCGCCGACGGAGGGCCGGTGCTACTCCCCCTTGCGCTGCAGCCCCCGCTGCCAGACGCCCGTGACCCGCTGGGCGTCGCCCCACACGCTGCGGTCGTCGAGTGGATTCGCGTCCATCGTGATCACGTCGGCGTCGTAGCCCTCGCGAAGCTGACCGGTGTGGGGCGCCTGCGGCCCGAGGGTCTCCGGGCCGTTCGCGGTCGCCGCCTCGATGGCCTCCAGATCGGTCATCCCGGCGTTGATGAGGTGCAGTACCTCGCGGCTGCCGGTGCCGTACATCTGCCCCGACACGAAGATGTCGCACCCGGCAGCGATCTTGACGCCCTTGGCGATCGCGATCTTCATCGCCTCCTCGTGGACGGCGCTGACCATCTGCCCCTTCTCGTACACGTAGCGCGGGAGCATGTCTTCCTGTTGCAGCAGCGCCTCGCACACGTAGCGCGTCGGCACGAGCCACGTGCCCTGCTCGACCATCAGGTCGGCGGCCTCCTCGTCGAGGTAGCTGCCGTGTTCGATCGAGTGCACCCCGGCCCGCAGGGCCGCCATGATGCCCGCCTTGCCGTGGCAGTGCGCGGCGACGATCCGTTCGGCCCGGGCCGCCTCGCCGACGATCGCGGCGAGTTCCTCGTCGGAGAACTGTTGGTGCATCGGATGGTCGATCTCCGACATCACGCCACCGGAGGCACAGATCTTGATCAGCTTGGCGTTGGATCGGAGGTTGGTGCGAACGGCCTTGAGCACCTCGGGCACGCCGTCGCACAGGATCGAGAACCCGGTGTTGCAGGTGAGTTCGTGGGCGAAGTCGAGCGGGAGCGAGTGGATGTCGCCGTGGCCGCCGGTGGTCGACAGGATGCGAC
>CAXAWD010000141.1:0-8116 GCA_963972325.1 uncultured Acidimicrobiaceae bacterium | reverse complement strand
GAGCGGCCCCTTGCCGTCGCGCTGGATCGACAGGATGCCGACGTGCACGCCGGCGAGGAACTCCTCGCGCTGCTCGACGGACATGTCGAAGTCGGCCATCGTGACGACCTACGCCGAGAGGCCGGCGTCGATGACGAGCTCGGTGCCGGTCATGTAGCTCGAATCGTCGCTGGCGAGGAACAGCACACCGTTGGCGATGTCGGTCGGCTTGCCCAGTTCACCCGTGGGCACCGCCATCGTCGCCATCGCGCCGACGTCGAGCGGCTGACCGTCGGGCAGCAGCGACCCGGGCACGACGGTTTCCCAGATCGGGGTGTCGATGATGCCGGGGTGCACCGAGTTGACCCGCACGTTCCAACGGTTCTCGGCGCATTCGAGCGCAACGCCCTTGGTCAGCAGCCGGACACCGCCCTTCGTGGCGTTGTAGCCGGCGAGTCGTGAGCTGCCCTTGAGTCCGGCGACCGACGACATGTTGATGATCGAGCCGCCGCCGCTGTCGCGCATCGCCGGGATGCAGTGCTTGAGCCCGAGGAACACCCCGTCGAGGTTGATCGCCTGCTGACGCTGCCAATCGGCGAGCGGCATGTCGACGATGCTCGCGCCGATACCGATGCCGGCGTTGTTGACCAGCACGTCGAGGCCGCCGTGTTCGGCCACCACCGAGGCGACCAGCGCGACCCATTCGTCTTCCGACGTGACGTCGTGATGCGCGAACTGCGCCGTGCCGCCGGAGGCTTCGATCTCGGCGACCGCGGTCTTGCCGGCCTCGTCCTGGATGTCGGTCACGACGACGGTCGCGCCCTCGTCTGCCAACCGAACCGCGGAGGCGCGCCCGATTCCCGACGCGCCGCCGGTCACGATCGCGACCTTGCCTGCTACCCGTTGCCCCATGACACCCTCCTCGAGGTCCGTCCCGACGGTACCCGCCGAGTGGTGCGCGGGTCGGGTCGAGGTCCGTCGTCCTGGTAGAACCGCGGCATGGGGACGATGGCCGACGACACACGATGGATGGACGCAACCGCACAGGCGGAGCTGGTCGCGAGTGGCGCTGCGACGCCGCTCGAGCTGCTCGAAGCGGCGATCGAGCGGATCGAGGCGAACGACGGTCCGCTCAACGCGGTGGTGATGAAGTGGTACGACCACGCTCGCGAGGTGGCGCAACGCGGTGTGCCCGATGACGCACCGTTCGCCGGGGTGCCGTTCCTCCTCAAAGATCTGTGGGCGAGCTACCGCGGGCAGGTGCTCACCAACGGCAACGTCGCGCTCAAGGAAGCGCAGCCGGTGTCACCCTCCGACACGACCCTCGTGTCGCGATTCCGGGCTGCGGGCCTGGTCACGATGGGTCGTACGAACAGCCCCGAACTCGGCAGCGTGCCGGTCACCGAACCGGTCGCATACGGCCCGACCCGCAACCCGTGGGACACGAGCCGCACGCCGGGCGGGTCGAGCGGTGGCGCCGGTGCCGCGGTCGCCGCCGGTCTCGTGCCGATCGCCCACGCGTCCGACGGTGGCGGGACGATCCGGATCCCGGCGTCGTGCTGTGGGTTGATCGGTCTCAAGCCGTCGCAGGGTCGCATCACGCTCGGTCCGCAGCGCACCGAGTCGGGTCTGAGCGTCGAGTTGTGCGTCAGCCGCACGGTTCGCGACACCGCCAGACTGCTCGACGCGGTGCGAGGCCCCGGTGTCGGCGACACGGTCATCGCACCACCGCCGACGCGCCCGTACGCCGACGAGGTCGGCACCGATCCGGGACGCCTCAGGATCGGCCTGCTCGACACCCACCCGCGCGGCGGGCCGCTCCACGACGACTGCGTCGAGGCGGTGCGGTCGGCCGCGACGCTGCTCGAATCGCTCGGTCACGACGTCGAGACCGGGTATCCCGACACCCTGTCCGACGAGTCGTTCCAACGCCGGTTCATGGCGATCTGGGCCACGCAGATGGCGATGGGGCTCGAGGCGTACGGCGACATGATCGGGCGCGACCTGACCGAGGCCGACGTCGAACCCGTCAATTGGGCACAGGCCCAATTCGCCCGTCACGTGTCCGGCGTCGACTACGCAAAGTCGCTCGCCGCGGTCGCCGAGTTCCGTCGTGCGACCCAGCAATGGTGGGCCGACGGCTGGGACCTGTTGCTCACCCCGACGCTCGCCGAGCCACCCGTGCCGATCGGCGACCTCGACCCGACGCCCGACGACCCGATGGCCGGCATGCGACGAGCGGCCGAGTTCGTGCCGTTCACCCCGCCGTTCAACACGACCGGTCAACCGGCGATCAACGTGCCTCTGCACTGGAACGCCGACGGGTTGCCGATCGGTGTTCAACTCGTCGCCGCCTACGGGCGTGAAGATGTCCTGATCCAGGTGGCGAGTCAGCTCGAAACCGCTGCCCCGTGGGCGGCCCGGACCCCGGGGGCGGCGTGATGTCGTCGGTGGTCCTCGAACACGATCTCCCGGGTGACACCGCCACGGTGTTCGAGTGGTTCGTCGACCCGGTGTTGCTCACGCGGTGGTGGCCGACCGAGGCCGAGACCGACCCGGTCGTCGGCGGACGGTACCGGCTGTACTGGGATGGCCCCGACGTGACGTTGCGCGGCGAGTACCTCACGGTCGCCCCGGGGGAGCGGCTCGGGTTCACGTGGAGTTGGGACCATGACGACCTGCCGCCTCGGGTGGTCGACGTGACGTTCTCCTCCTCCGATCGCGGCACGCTCGTCACGGTCACCCACGAATCCGAAACCGATGACGAGTCCCGTGGCTACGTCGACGGCTGGACCCACTTCCTCGGTCGGCTCGACGCCGGCATCACGGCTGCCTGACCGGCGTCGTCGCGGGCCGCACCGATCCGCCGGGGCGGTGGCGGCTCTGCAAAGCTCGGCACATGGGATACGAGTGCTTCGACGTCGAGGTGAACGACAAGATCGGCCACGTCCGCATGATCCGGCCCGACAAGGCCAACTCGATGGTCGCCTCGTTCTGGCGCGACCTGCCCGAGATCGTCGACGGCCTCTCCGCATCGGGTGAGGTGCGAGCGATCGTGCTGTCGGGAGAGGGCAGGCACTTCTGTTCTGGGATGGATCTGTCGGTGTTCGGCAGCGACGACACGATCGGTCCCGACGGCGCGGCGAGCGGCGGCCACCGCAGCCGGCGCAACGAACGGTTCCGCAGCACCGCGCTGAAGCTCCAAGATACGTTCTCGTGCCTCGAGCGGGCGCGTGTGCCGGTGCTCTGTGCGATCCAGGGTGCGTGCATCGGCGGTGGCATCGACATGGTGTCGGCGGCCGACATGCGGTACGCCACCGAGAACGCCTACTTCTCGATCCAGGAGATCAACATCGGGATGACCGCCGACGTCGGCACGCTGCAGCGAATGCCCAAGCTGGTCGCGGAGGGCATCGTGCGAGAGCTGGCGTTCACCGGTCGGCGCTGGTCGGCGGCCGAGGCGCACGCGGCCGGGTTCGTCAACGCCGTGTTCCCCGACCACGCCACGATGATCGCGTCGGTCATGGAGACCGCGGCCGAGATCGCGTCGAAGACGCCGATGGCGATTTGGGGCACCAAACGATCGATGAACTTCGGCCGCGACCACAGCGTCGCCGACGGTTTGGAGTTCATCGCCAACTGGAACGCGGCGATGTTCGACACCGACGACATGGCCGAGGCGTTCGCCGCCCAGATGGAGCAACGCTCGGCCGAGTTCCCCGACCTGTGGCCCCTGAGCGACGGGCTGTGAGCCGCGGGTGCTCGTGAGCCGGGAACTCCCCGACCTGCTCACGGGGATGGCGACCACGCGCGCGATTCGTCGGATCGCGCCCGACCCGATCCCCGACGACGACCTGTCGACGATCCTCTGGCATGCCACGCGAGCCCCGTCGGGCACCAACCGGCAGCCGACCCGGTTCGTGGTGCTGCGCGACGGCGACACCGCCCGCCGGGCGAAGGCGCTGCTCGGCGGCGGTTTCCGAGCGGGGTGGGAGACCAAGCGCGACGACGCCGGGTACACCGCCGGTTCGGCGCTCGACCCCGACTCACCGAAGGGCCGGCAGCGCGCGGCGATGCAGCACTTCGTCGATCACTTCGAGGAGATCCCGGTGGTGGTGCTCGCCTGCCTGGTGCGGTACCGGGAGCCGACGCCGACCGAGGGCGCCTCGGTGTACCCGGCCTGCCAGAACCTGCTGCTGGCCGCCCGTGCGCTCGGCTACGGCGGTGTGCTCACCGGATGGCATGCGGTGGTCGAGTCGGGGTTACGGGAGATCGTCGGCATCCCCGACGGCGTGGCGATCGCGGCCACGATCCCACTCGGTCGACCACTGGGAAACCACGGCCCGGTGCGGCGCCTCCCGATCGGCGACGTCGTGTTCGACGGCGTCTGGGGAGAGTCGGCGACATGGGTCTCCGACCCGCCCGGAACACGGTTCGCCGGCCCGCCGCCGACGCCCTGATCCACCGACTTGCCACTCGCCGGCAACCCTCCGGCTACCCGGTCCCGCTAGGTTCGCCCGGGTGAGTGAGGTACGCCAGATCCGTCAGCACCGATTCCAACCGGCACCGGGCGCGTGTGAGCTTCTGCTCATCCGCCACGGCGAGTCGGCGCCGATGGTGGAGGGCGCACCGTTCGCACTGATCGACGGTCATGGTGACCCGCATCTCCATCCGGACGGTGTGCAGCAGGCCGAGCTGGTGGCCGAGCGGCTGTCGGCGACCGCCGAGCCGATCGGGGCGATCTACGTCACGTCGTTGACGAGAACGCATCAGACCGCCGCGCCGCTCGCGGCCCGTCTGGGTCTCGAGCCGATCGTCGAGCCCGATCTCCGAGAGGTGTTTCTCGGCGATTGGGAGGGCGGCGAGATGCGGCGCCGGGTCGCCGACGGTGATCCGATCGCGTTGGAGATGTACGAGCAGCAACGGTGGGACGTGATTCCGAACGCCGAGCCCGCCGCGGACTTCCAGGCACGAGTGCGGCGCGGCATCGAACGCATCGCCGCCGCGCACCCCGACCAGCTCGTCGCCGCCGTCGTGCACGGCGGTGTGA
Organism: uncultured Acidimicrobiaceae bacterium; assembly: GCA_963972325.1. Classification (GTDB taxonomy): domain Bacteria; phylum Actinomycetota; class Acidimicrobiia; order Acidimicrobiales; family Ilumatobacteraceae; genus Ilumatobacter. The sequence goes on along the minus strand of CAXAWD010000141.1, from coordinate 3,087 downwards.
TCGGCGAGGCGATGAACATCGCGTCGGGAGCGACCGGCTTCACGTTCAGCGGCGCCTCCAACGGTTCGATCACGCACCTCGTGATCGAACCGAATCGGTGGGTCGTCCGATGCTTCAACGACACCGGCCACCTCTGGCCGACGTTCAGCGCTGAACCCGCCGCCGACTGATCGCGAGTTGTGCCAGGCACAACTCGCGATCAGCGGGCGGTGCCGACCTTGAGGTCCTTGAACGGCACCTTGGTGTCGACGGAGATGTCGCGAGGCAGGCCGAGCACACGATCACCGATGATGTTGCGCTGGATCTCGTCGGTGCCACCGGCGATGCTCGCCGAGAACGAACCGAGCACCGTCTGCTGCAGCAGCGCGGCGTGCTCGTCGTCCGGGGCCCACGCCTGTGACCCGGGACCGGCGATCTCCATCGCGATCTCGCGGAATCGCCACGAGATCACCGAGCCGTACAGCTTGCCGAGCGACCCGCCGGGACCGGGTGCCTTGCCGGCCTTCATCTCGGCGCGGGTGCGCATCGCGACCAGCGACTTCGTGGTCTCCATCGCGTAGATCTCCATCAGCTGATCGCGCACGACCGGGTCGTCGATACGGCCCGCCGACATGGCCGCGTTCCGGAGCAGTTCGTACATCGGCTGGCTGATCGACCCGGCGCCCATCGATCCGATCGCGACCCGCTCGTACATGAGCATCGCGGTGGCCTGACGCCAGCCGTTGTTGTACTCGCCGACCAGATTGTCGGCCGGGATACGGACGTCGGTGAAGAACACCTCGTTGAAGTGGCGGCCGCCGTCGGTCTGGGGGATCGGGCGGATCTCGACACCGGGCGACTTCAGATCGACGATGAACATCGAGATGCCGGCGTGCTTGGGCTGCTCGGGGTCGGTGCGGGCGATGACGATGCCGTAGTCGCTCTCGTGGGCGAGCGTCGTCCAGACCTTCTGCCCGTTGAGGATCCACTCGTCGCCGTCGCGGTCGGCCTTCGTCTGCAGGCTGGCGACGTCGGAACCGGCGCCGGGCTCGGAGAACATCTGGCACCAGATCGTGCGGGCCGCGATGTTGTCGGGCATGTACGTGCGCTTCTGCTCCTCGGTGCCGAACTCGTTGAGCACCGGGAGGCACATGCCGTGGCTGATGACGAGTTCGCCGGTCATCGCCGGGAACTCCTGGGCCACGGCGCGCCAGATCCGCTCGTGCTCCGACGTGAGGCCTGCGCCGCCGTACTCCGTTGCGTAGGCCAGCCCGGCCAGCCCGGCCTCGGCGAGCTTGCCCTGGAACGTGCGGGCCGCGGTGAGGTTCCGGCGAGCCCCCGGCCGGGCGTTGGCCTCGAGGAATGCCCTGCACCGTGCTCGGAACTCGTCGGCCTCGGCGGGGGAGAGCGTGGTGGCGGTCGTGGTGTCGGTCATCGAGACTCCTGGAGCGGCTGATGGATCGGCTTGGCTTCGTACTGCCGGTGACTGTATGGTGGCATACAATCATGGTCACGACAAACTCCGGGGCGGGTCTCGGTCACGAACTCGACGATCCGCCGTGGCTCCGTGTGGAGAGCACGCTGATGGCGACCGCGAACGCGATCCGGTCCGCCTACGACGAGCGGCTCGCCGACCTCGGGCTCACGCTCAGCCTCGCCAGCCTGCTCGCGTACGTCGCCGACTTCGGCCCGGTCAACCAGACCCGTGCCGCCGAACACCTCGGGCAGGGTCGCGCGGTGACCGGTACCCAGATCGACCGACTCGAGGCGCTCGGCCACGTCGAACGCCGTCCCGACCCCAACGATCGCCGGGTGTGGCTCGTGGCCATCACCCCCAGCGGCATCGATCTGTCGGCGGCGATCGCCGACGTCGACCGAGTGCTGCGCGCCGAACTGCGCGACGGCATCTCACGCGCCGACCGCCAGACGCTGGCGGCGACGCTCATCCGTCTCCAAGAGAACCTCCACCGTTCAACCCACCAGTCAGACCAACAGGGAGCTGCAACATGACCAACGCTGTGATCGTCGACGCCGTCCGGACCCCGGGCGGCCGCCGTAACGGGATGCTCAAGGATTGGCACCCCGCCGACCTCGCTGCCCACGTGCTCAAGGCACTCCAGGAGCGCAACGGGTTCGACCCCGCCATCGTCGACGACGTGATCATGGGTTGCGTCATGCAGGTCGGTGAGCAGTCGCTCAACATCGGTCGCAACGCGGTGCTCACCGCCGGTTGGCCCGAGACGGTGCCGGCCACCACCGTCGACCGGCAGTGCGGCTCCAGCCAGCAGGCCATGCACTTCGCCGCGCAGGGCGTGATCGCCGGTGCGTACGACGTGGTCGTCGCCGCCGGTGTCGAGGTGATGACCCGCACGCCGATGGGCTCCTCGATCGTCAAGGACATGGGGTTCCCGTTCCCCAAGGCGATGTTCGACCGCTACGAGGAGACCGGGCTGCCGCCGCAGGGCATCGGCGCCGAGATGATCGCCGACGAGTACGGCATCACCCGTGAAGACCTCGACACGTTCGGTGCCGAGAGCCAGCGCCGGGCGGCGCAGGCCACGGCCGAGGGTCGCTTCGAGAACGAGATCATTCCCGTGCCGGTCGTCATCGACGGTGAGACGGTGATGATGACGGCCGACGAGGGCATCCGCGAAGGCACCACCGTCGAGACACTCGGCAACCTGAAGCCCGCGTTCAAGGAGGACGGCAAGGTCACCGCCGGCAACTCGTCGCAGATCTCCGACGGCGCATCGGCCGTCCTGATCATGAGCGAGGAGAAGGCCGCCGAACTCGGCCTGAAGCCCCGCGCCCGCTTCCACAGCTTCGCCGTCGTCGGCACCGATCCGGTCACGATGCTGAAGGGCCCGATCCCCGCCACCGAGAAGGTTCTCGACCGGTCGGGTCTCTCGGTCGACGACATCGATCTGTTCGAGGTCAACGAGGCGTTCGCGTCGGTCGTGCTCGCCTGGCAGCAGGAGCACGACACCGACCTGGCGAAGACCAACGTCAACGGTGGTGCGATCGCCCTCGGTCACCCGCTCGGTTGCTCGGGCGCCAAGTTGATGACCACGCTCCTGAATGAGTTGGAGCGGACCGATGGTCGCTACG
>CAXAWD010000140.1:0-8130 GCA_963972325.1 uncultured Acidimicrobiaceae bacterium | reverse complement strand
CCGACCAGCTGTCGGGCGGGCAAGCCAAGCGGGTCGCGCTCGCCCATGCGCTCGTCGGTGAGTTCGACATGATCCTCCTCGACGAGCCGACGAACCATCTCGATCTCGAGGCGATCGAGTGGCTCGAACAGCGCCTTGCCGGTACGAGCGCCGCCTTGGGGATGATCACCCACGACCGGCACCTGATGGACCGGCTCACCACGGCGCGAGGCAGCGGCCGTATCGTCGAGATCGAGCGGGGGAGTGGTTACGTCCATCGTGCCGAAGCGGGCACCAGCGCCTACGCGACGTATCTCGCCGGACGAGCCGCCCGCCACGAGCAGGCTGCGAGTGAGGAGTCGACCCGCAAGATCCTCGCCCGGCGCGAACTCGAGTGGCTGCAGCGCGGTGCTCAGGCCCGGTCGACCAAACCCAAGGCGCGCCTGCGGTCGGCCCGTGAGATCGTGTCCGGTGGCCCCGAGGCCGCCGGCGTGCGTGGCGACGACCTCCTGCTCGACATGGGCTCGACCCGGCTCGGCAACCAGGTCGTCGAACTCGTCGACGTCGCCCAGGCGTACGGGAACGCCACGGTGTTCGAGCACGTGGACCTGCTGATCGAGCCGGGGGCACGGCTCGGCGTCGTCGGCCCGAACGGTTCCGGCAAGTCGACCCTGCTCGACATCATCGCCGGTCGCCGCGAACCCGTTGCCGGCTCGGTCGAGGTCGGTTCGACCGTCGTGACCGGGTACGCCGACCAGCAGACGTCCTCGCTCGACCCCGACGCGATCGTCCGCGAGCTGGTCGCCGGCCCGCTGCGTGAACCCGACTGGGAGGACCGGGCGCTGCTCCAACGCTTCTGGTTCGACTCGACGGCCCAGTTCGCGCCCGTCAAGATGCTGTCCGGCGGCGAGCGACGTCGACTTCAGCTCGTGATGGTGCTGGCCACCAAGCCGAACCTGCTCGTGCTCGACGAGCCCACCAACGACCTCGACCTCGACACGCTGCGGGCGCTCGAAGACTTCCTCGACGACTGGCCCGGTGCGCTCGTCGTCGCCAGCCACGACCGTACGTTCCTCGATCGCACCGTCGACCACGTGCTCGCGATCGACCCGGGCGGCGACCTGCGGCGTGTGGCCGGCGGCGTGCAGGGATGGTTGGCGAGTCGCATCGCCGCGCCCTCGGCGACGAAGCCCACGAAGCCGACCGCGTCGGCCGCTGCTTCGGCGCGGCCGAAGAAGGAACGCCGTGCGAGCCAGTACACGCTCGGACGACAGCTCCGCGAGACCGAACAGGCGATGGCCAAGGCGCAGCGTCAGGTCGACAAGCTCAACGAACGACTCGTCGCGACGACCGACCACCAGCAGCTCGCGGAACTCGGCGCCGAACTCGCCGTGGCCCAGGCCGAGCTGGCCGAACACGAGGAACGCTGGCTCGAACTCGCCGAGGAACAATCCGGCTGACCGGATCGCGATACGTTGCCGCGATGCAGTCGCGGCGCGCCGAGATCGGGATGTGTTTCGATCGGAGCTTCCCGGCAGCCGAAGTCGGTGACTACGCCCGACGGCTCGAGGCCGGTGGCGTCGAACAACTCTGGATCATCGAGGACTGCTTCTTCACCGCCGGTGTCAGCCTGGCGGCCACCGCGTTGGCCGCGACCGAGGGCTTGCAGGTCGGGATCGGCATCCTGCCGGCGGTCGCCCGTAACCCGGCGATCACGGCGATGGAGATCGCCACACTCGCGAACATCGCTCCCGGCCGGTTCCAACCGGGGATCGGGCACGGGGTGCAGCAGTGGATGGCGCAGATGGGTGCCCGCCCGCTGTCACCGCTCACCACGCTCGACGAGACGATCACCGTCGTCACACGACTGCTCGCCGGCGAGGAGGTCACGTTCGACGGCCACCACGTGCAGCTCGATCGGGTGCGACTCGCTCAGCCGCCCGGTGTCGTCCCTCGTGTCGTCGCCGGAGTGCAGCAGCAGAAGTCGCTGGCGCTCGCCGGGCGGGTCGCGGACGGCGTGATCCTCGTCGAGGGAGCCGGACCCACCTACGTCGAGTGGGCACTCGCTCGCGCCGACCGAACCGCCGGCGACTTCCACGTGGTGACGTTCTCGATGATGGCGGTGCACGACGACCGCCGCACGGCCTACGGCTTCGTCGCCCCGTTCGTCGCCGGTCTGATCGCCGAGCGCCGCCCGGCGCTCACCGTGCTGCCGTTCTTCGACGACATGGTGCAACGGGTCGCCGAGGGCGGCGCCGAGGCGTTGCTCGACATGCCGGCCGACCACTGGCGGGAGATCGGAGCGATCGGCACGATGGACGACGCGTTCGAGCATGTCGAGATGCTCGAAGCCGCCGGTGTCGCGAGCATCAACATCTTCCCCGGCGACGACCTCCAGGTGGCCCGGCAGCAGCTGCCCGGCGTCGCCGCGCTCGCCGCCCGCTGAATCGCGCTCAGAGGCCGGCGTACCAGTCGTAGCCGCGCTCGGCCCAGTAGTCGGGGGTGCGGTCGCGCTGATAGCGGATCGTCTTGATCCGCTTGATCGTCTTGATGCCGTACTTGTTCGGTGTCGCCAGCCGGATCGGTGCGCCGTGGGCCTGGTCGAGCGGCTCGCCGTTCTGTTCGAGTGCGAGCATCGTCTGGGGGTGCAGGATCGCATCGAGATCCCAGCCGACGTAGTACTCGCCGTCGGGGGTCTCCAGACCGACGTAGTTCGCGTCGCCGATGCGATCGGCGTACGGAGCGTGGAAGTCGCGGAAGCGGGCACCGCGCCAGTGCGTGATGTTCGACCAGCCCTCGATGCACTTGTGCTCGATCACCAGGTCGCTCTGCGGGAGCTCGCGGAAGTGGTCGAGCGGTAGTTCGTCGAGCACGTCGCCGTCGGGCCCCTCGACGCGGACGGTGTACCCGGCGAGCGAGATCTCCTCGCGGATGCCGACCCGACCATTGATCTGGATCGGCGAGGCGTCGGCGATGTCGTACTCGGGTGCCGAGCGCCCCTGGACGTTCGACCAGATCGCCTCGTTCGCGTCGAGCGTGCGGCGGAGGATGCCGGGGATGCGGTCGATGGGGTCGGACTTGGTCTGCACGTAGTTCCAGAACAGGCCGGCACCGACCGCCCCGGCCGCGCCCGTCAGGAACGATCGGCGCGATTTGCGTCGGAACTCGTCGAGGGGGATCGCCGGGCCACTGCGGGCCTGGGCCCGGAGCTGCGCCGCCCGGTCGCCGATCGGGCGTTCACCGGTCGGGCGGTCGTCGGTGGGCTGTTCGTGCCGGTCGTCGCTCATGACACGACCTCCTCGGGGTGCTCGATCTCCTCGGGGTGCTCGATCTCGTAGCCGGTGACCATCGCCCGGAAGTTGCCCCACCCGGCCCGGAGGACCTGGAGCAGGTGGACGACGAAGAACAGCAGGATGCCGATCGTCATCGAGAAGTGGATCAACCGGGCGCCCTGGTAGCCGCCGAACAGAAGCGGCAGCGGGTGCAGCTGCGTCGGCTTGTAGATCGCGAAGCCGCTGACCACGACGATCGCCGCCATCGCCAGTACCACGGTGTACGCGATGCGCTGGGCGGCGTTGTAGCGGCCCTGCGGCGGTGCCTCGGCCTTGAGGTGCAGGTCGTGCAGCACGACGTCCTTGGCCTCGACCGCCGACCGGCGGTCGGGGACGATGTGGCGCCACTCGCCGCTCGCAGCGAGATAGATCGTGTACGCCAGGCCGTTGATCACGAACAACCACGCGAACGAGAAGTGGAACGCCATGCCGCGGGCGAGGTGGCGGTCGAGGTCGAGCTTCTCGTAGACGATCTCGGGGAAGAAGACGAACCACTGCCAACTGCCGACCCCGAACGCGTAGACGTCCTCGGCCCAGTAGATGCGCAGGCCGCTCCAGATCATCACCGCCAGCAGCGGGAAGTTGATCCAGTGCAACCACCGGACCGCACGCGGGTGCTTGAGCCGTGCAACAGGCTCGGCGACGTCAACGGGAACGTCTTCGTCGATCGACATGACGTCAACCTAGGTGGATTCGGACCGCAGCCCCGCCGGTCGGGCCCGGTGTTCGGACTTCGTTGTGTCCCGGTTTCGCATTTCGACAGATCCGGGTCCGAAGCGCCGTGACACCCCGTCCCTAGGATGGGTTGACGATGTCGGACCAGCCAGACCTCTTCACGGACAACCCGTTCGCCGACGACGCCCCGCCGCATCCCGCCGAGATGGCGGGCATGGTCGACACGTCCGACGATCGTGAGCTCGGGCGCGACGTCGACGCCGTCGTCGAGGTGGGCCCGAACCCGTTCACCGAGGGGCTCAACCCCGACCAACTCGACGCCGTCGTGCACGCCGACGGGCCGCTGCTCGTCGTCGCCGGTGCCGGGTCGGGCAAGACTCGCGTGCTGACCCACCGCATCGCCTACCTGATCGACCGTGGGGTTCGACCCACCAGCATCCTGGCGATCACGTTCACCAACAAGGCCGCCGCCGAGATGCGCGAGCGCGTCGGGTCACTCGTCGGCCCGGTCGTGCGTTCGATGTGGGTGTCCACGTTCCACTCGGCGTGCGTCCGCATCCTGCGGCGCGACGGAGAGGCGATCGGGTACCCACGAACCTTTTCGATCTACGACCAGGCCGACGCGGTGCGCCTCACCGGGTACGTGATCCGCGACCTCGGCCTCGACAGCAAGCGGTTCCCGCCGCGCAGCGTGCACGGTCAGATCTCGCTCTGGAAGAACGAACTCGTCGACCCCGAACGAGCCGCCGCGCAGGCGAACGACATCTTCGCCCGCAAGCAGGCCGACGTCTACGCCGAGTACCAGGCCCGCCTGCTCAAGGCCGGTGCGATGGACTTCGACGATCTGCTCCTCAACGTCGTGCGTCTGTTCCGCGAGCACCCCGACGTTCTCAACCACTACCGCGAGCGGTTCGAGCACATCCTCGTCGACGAGTACCAAGACACGAACCAGGCCCAGAACGAGATCGTGCTCATGCTCGCCGGCGGACACCAGAACGTGTGTGTCGTCGGCGACACCGACCAGTCGGTGTACAAGTTCCGAGGCGCCGACTTCCGCAACATCATGCAGTTCGAAGACGCGTTCGAGGGTGTGACCACGATCGTGCTCGACCAGAACTATCGGTCGACCCAAACCATTCTCGATGCGGCCAATGCGGTGATCGAGCACAACCAGGAGCGCAAACCCAAGTCGCTGTGGACCGACACGGGCGATGGTGAGCGCATCATCCGCTATCACGCCGAAGACGAGGGCGACGAGTCGATGTGGGTGGCCGGCACCGCCCAGCAGCTCCATCGCGACGACGCGATCAACTGGCGCGAGATGGCGGTGCTGTATCGCACCAACGCCCAGGCGCGCGTGATCGAAGAAGCGTTCATGCGGTCGGGTGTGCCGTACAAGGTGGTCGGCGGTACCCGGTTCTACGATCGCCGTGAGATCAAGGACGCCATGGCATACCTGCGAGCGGTCATCAACCCGCTCGACGAGGTCAGCGTGAAGCGTGTGATCAACGTGCCCAAGCGCGGCATCGGCGACACGAGTATCGCCCGGCTCGACGCATATGCGCGCGACATGGGCGTGCCGTTCAGCGAGGCGCTGCGGCATGCCGACGAGGCCGGTGTGAGCGGCTCGGCCTCGCGCGGCATCGGCGCGTTCGTCGAGATGCTCGACCGCATCAACGGCATGGTCGACCAGGAGGGCGTCGGCCCCGGCGATCTGTTGCAGGCGGCGATCGACGACTCGGGGTACCTCGGCGAACTCGAAGCCGAAGACACCGTCGAGGCCCACAGCCGCATCGAGAACCTGGGCGAATTGGTCGGTTCTGCTCGCGAGTTCACCGTGCTCGACGAGTTCCTCGAACAGGTCGCGCTCGTGGCCGACACCGACGACCTCGACGACGACGACCAGGTCGTGTTGATGACGCTGCACTCGGCCAAGGGCCTCGAGTTCCCGGTCGTGTTCATCATCGGTGTCGAGGAGGGCATCTTCCCGCACAACCGGGCGCTCACCGAACCCACCGAGATGGAGGAGGAGCGCCGCCTCGCCTACGTCGGCATCACCCGGGCGATGCGACGCCTGTTCGTCACCCATGCCTGGAGCCGGATGTTGTACGGCAGCACGCAGTACAACCCGCCGTCACGGTTCCTCGACGAGATCCCCGACGACCTCATCGAGTCCAAGGGCAACACCAGCGGTCGTTCGTCGTACGGGCGTCAGAGCTACCGGCACCGCGACGAGCGTGCGTACGATCCGCCGCCGTACCGTCGCCGTGACAGCGCCGGCGGCAGCGCCGGTGCGGGGGTCGACGCGAACGACGCCCACCGCGACCGGGTCGTCGAGGCGGCGATGCGCGCCGGCAACGCGCCTCAGCCCAGCAACTCACAAGACATCGGCCTCAAGGTGGGCGACGACGTGGCGCACCCGTCGTTCGGCGAAGGCGTGATCATCGACATCTCCGGCTCGGGTGAGAAGGCGGAGGCGGTCATCAACTTCTCCGGAGTCGGACAGAAGCACCTCGCGCTCGCCTGGGCGCCGCTCAAGAAGCTCTGACCTGCCGCGCCGAGTGGTCGTGGTGGCAAGACCCGTTCAAGAACGCCGTTTTTCCTTGTCCGGCATCGACGTTCGTCCGAACATGAGGTATGGGCGGTGGACCGACACGAGGGGCCAGGGAGCCGGCGACGGCATGGCGCGCCTCGCCCCGGCTCTCGCTCGTCGTGCGGTTCGTCGCGTTCGCCCTACCGATCCTGGCGGCCTACCTCGTGATCCGCGTGGTCGGTGGCCGGCTCTACCGGTCCGACGGAGCGACCGGTTTGGTGCTCTGGATCGTGCAGGCTGCCGCCGTCGGCGCCGTGGTGTCCCATGCCGTCGGCCGATTCACGCGACGCCTCCTGCCGTTGGCCACGCTCCTGCGCCTGACGTTGATCTTCCCCGATCGGGCGCCGTCCCGCTTCGGCGTGGCACTTCGTTCCGGCACGGTGCGCCAGATGCGCCGGCGGGCCCGAGAACTCGAGCGTGACGGTCTCGGCTCGTCGCCGGCAGAGGCGGCCGAGAACGCGATCGTGCTCGTCAACGGACTCGGTCGTCACGACCGGCTCACCCGTGGGCACACCGAGCGGGTGCGAGCCTACGCCGACTTGATCGCCGAGGAGATGGGGTTGTCGGAGACCGATCGCAACTGGCTGGCATGGGGTGTGTTGCTGCACGACGTCGGCAAGATGGCGGTCCCGCCGGAGGTGCTGAACAAGGTCGAGCGGCTCACCGACGACGAGTGGCAACTCCTCAAGAGTCACCCGGCCGCCGGCGCCGAGATGCTGCGGCCGCTCGCGCCGTGGTTGGGCGAGTGGGTGCGCGCCGCCGGCGAGCACCACGAACGATGGGACGGCCGCGGCTACCCGAACGGACTGGAATCGCACGAGATCTCGCTCGCAGGGCGGATCACCGCGGTCGCCGACGCCTACGACGTGATCACGTCGAAGCGGTCGTACAAGGAGCCGATGTCCGCCGAGGCGGCACGGCAGGAACTGGTCGACTGCGCGGGCTCCCAGTTCGACCCCGCCGTGGTGCGAGCGATGCTGGCCGCGTCGATCGGCCACACGCCGGCGATCGGGTCGCTCGCTTGGTTGACCGAGATCCCCGTCGTCCGCGGCGCCGTCGCCGTCGGCGCCACGCCGGTGGCCGGCGTGGTCGGAACGGCCGCGATCACGACCGCTGCCCTCCTCGGGCTCGGTGACGACAGTGCTGCCCGACGCGCCGCGTTCGCAGCCGAGTTGCAGTCGGCGACGTCCGGAACGATCGCCGTGGTCGACGACGGCACCGACCCCGTGTCGACCGCGGACGTGGTCACCGTTCCGCCCGAGCCCGCACTGGCGGCGACGGCGACGACAACGCCGGCGACGACAACGCCGGCGACCACGACCACCACGGACGAACCGCCGGAGACGGACGACACGAAGCCGACGTCCATTCCGTCGGTGGTGACCCCGACGACCGTCGTGGCACCGGCGACCACGCTGCCGGATGTCCCGACCGACCCTTCCGTGCCCGTCACGACCGCGCCGCCCGTGCCCGTGACGACGCCACCGGCGATCACCGTGCCGTCGATCGACCTGCCGGACCTCACCGTGCCGTCGGTGACGGTGCCATCGG
>CAXAWD010000139.1:0-8201 GCA_963972325.1 uncultured Acidimicrobiaceae bacterium | reverse complement strand
AATCAGGTTGAAGATCACCCCATAGGCGATGATGGGCAGCGCGAACGCCGTCACGATCGGCCAATACGACGGCGACGGAAGATGGATGTGAGCGTCGGCATCGGCTTCTTGCTGGGCGATGATCTCCTCCGCCGTGGCGATCTGTTGGAAGTCGAGGTGCCCGTCCACGCCGCGATCTTCGTACTTGCGGTGGAAGAACTCGTCGAGATGGCTCACGGTCGGGATCACGTCGAAGTTGTGTTCCTTCGGCGGGTTGGTCGTGAGCCACTCCAGCGAGCGCGCATCCCACGGATCGATCGGCGCGGGCCCGTGTTTGCGATGCGACACGACGATGTTCACAACAAAGAGGAACACACCGATGGCCAGCACCAGCGATCCCAACGACGCAACAAGATTCCAGAAGCCGAGATTGAAGATCCCCTCGCCGGCACGCGCTTCGGTCCACACGTACATTCGACGTGGCTGACCTTGGAGTCCGATCACGTGCATGGGTCCGAACGTCAGGTTGAGCCCGACCACCATCACACCGAAGTTCCAACGACCGATCCGTTCCGACAGCATCTTGCCGAAGACTTTGGGCCACCAGTAGTAGAACCCGGCGAAGAGCCCCAACACAGCACCACCGAAGAGCACGTAGTGGAAGTGCGCGACGATGTAGTACGTGTCCGTCTGCTGAGTATCAGACGGCGCAACGGCGTGTGTCACACCTGAGAGCCCGCCAATCGTGAACTGCACGATCAGCCCGATTGCGAACAACATTGCTGTCGTGAATCGAAGTTTGCCGCCCCAGAGGGTCATCGTCCAGTTGACGATCTTGACTCCCGTGGGAATCGCGATGGCCATGGTCGAGACCGAGAAGACGGCAACCGAGATCGGCCCGAGGCCGGAGGCGAACATGTGGTGAGCCCACACGCCCCATCCCATGAAACCGATGGCAGCGCCGGAGAAGACGACGAGCGGGTAGCCGAACAGCGGCTTCTTTGAGAACACCGGTAGCACCTCGGAGACGATGCCGAACGACGGCAGGATCAAGATGTACACCTCTGGGTGGCCAAAGATCCAGAACAGGTGCTGCCACAGCAGTGGGTCGGCGCCCGCCTCAACCGTGAAGAATGTTGCGTCGAACTGGCGTTGAAACATCAGCAGAAATAGCGCCACGGTGATCACCGGGATGGCGAACAGCAGTAGAAACTGGGTGACGAGCACCATCCATGTGAAGATCGGCATCTTCATCAAGGTCATGCCCGGGGCCCGCATGTTGATGACGGTGACGATCAGATTGATGGCGCCGGTGAGCGACGCAATGCCGGTGATCTGCAATCCGAGCGTCCAGAAGTCGATGCCGTTCGTTGGTGAGAACGGCACTGACGAGTTGGGCGCATACATGAACCAACCACCGTCGGCCGCGCCGCCGAGAAACCAGGACGTGTTGATGAAGATCGCGCCGGCGAGGAAGCACCAGAACCCGAACGCGTTGATTCGGGGGAAGGCCACATCGCGCGCGCCGATCTGAAGCGGCACGAGGAAGTTCGCGAACGCCGCCGCCATTGGCATCACGAACAAAAACACCATCGTTGTGGCGTGCATCGTGAACATCTGGTTGTACATGTCCGCCGAGAGCACCGTGCCATCGGGCCCTGCGAGTTGCGCGCGAATCAGCAGCGCCTCGAGTCCGCCAATCAGAAAGAATGCGAAGGCTGCGACCCCGTACATGACGCCGAGCTTCTTGTGATCGACCGTGAACAGCCAGGACTTCCAGCCGGCGGTGTGCAAGGGCCGACGGAAGACACCGTACGTCGTGCTGGGTGTCGCGACGGTTGGTGGGCGAGACGTCGGTGCTGGGCGTTCGATGATCGCCACGGTCAGGCCGAGACTGCGTAGCTGTTGGCAACAAGACGGAGCGGCCGAACGCCAGCGACACTCCTCGCGCAGCGTCGTTGGTCGTTGACCAGTCTCATGTCGTACGAGCGTCTTGCATCGTGTTGTGTCACACCTCACTGATGACCGCACGCTGGGAGCGAGTTCCATCGGTATGCCATGATCGTGCTTATGCTCGACCTCGACGCTCTCGCTCGGGACGCACAAGACGGTGATGCGGATGCCCTCGAGCGGTTTGTCCGAGCCATCCAGCCAGACGTGTGGCGATTCTGCGTGCATCTCACCCGCTTCGACGTGGCTGACGACCTCGCCCAAGAATCGTTGGTCCGCGTCATCGAGTTCTTGCCACGCTGGAATCGTGGCCCGGCGCTCACGTGGGCGCTCGGAGTAGCCCGAAATGTATGCCGCGAACACATTCGCCGGGTCACCCGTAGGCGCACTGACCCGGTGGCGGAACCAACGACCGCAGCGACCCCCGATCACGGTGACGTCGTGCCTGTCATGCTCGTTCTGGCATCGCTCCCGATCGATCAACGTGAGGCAATCGTGCTGACACAACTCATCGGACTGCCGTACGCGTCGGCAGCCTCTGTTATCGGCTGTCCGATCGGCACCGTCAGATCGCGCGTTGCACGTGGTCGCGAAACTCTCGCCATAGCGCTCAATCCTCAATCTGACTGCCAGTCCGGATAGCTACTTCGCACGAAGAGGCAATTCCGCTGAAGTGTCGCCGGCGTCGCATTGCACGGTCGGGTTCCGGGCGATCAAGGGTCCCCGCTATGAGGCTCGGGTCGGTCAATTGGTGTCGATGAGGGCGGCGATCTTGACGACGTTGTGTCTGAAGATGCCATGCCGACAACGGATTTCTCAGTCGCGTCACTCTGTGTGAGAACCGGGCCGTCAGCGGGGCGAGTACGTGTGGCCCGCCTGCGTGCATGCCCGGGGTACAGCCCACCCGAACCTAAGAAGGCGCAACCATTGTGACGCACGCACGCCCAGACATGAGGCGGTGACCGGATCAAACCTGTAGGAAGGCGGTGGGAAGTGTCGTCAGGTTGGTGCGCCGTCGACGCGGCGACGGAGAGTGTCGACAGCGACGCCGAGGTCGTCAGCGATCGCCGTCCAGGTCTCACCTCGAGCCCGTCGTTCTCGCACATGGGCCACGTCGACATCAGCCCTCGGCCGGCCAGGCGTGCCGAGCGGGTCGATCCCGGCCTCGAACAACCAGGTCCGCATGACCGCAGGGGAGATCTTGTACTCGTCGGCGAGCGTGCGGATCGACCGAGTGCGTTCGTAGTCCGCAGCCATCTGCTCGACTCTTGGTCGTTTGAGAGGCCGATGGTTCGCTTGAAGACCGTGTCGTTTCAACCAGGTGGATGCCGTCTGGCGACTGACGCCGGCCGCGTCCCCGAGCGCGGCGACAGTGTCACCTGCGGCGAGACGCGCCGCACACCACTCGCGATCGTCGATCCTGGCCTCCATGACGTGATCCATCCTCGCATGCGCAGGTGTACCGACCCCGAGCGCACCTCGAGGTGGACTCACGACACGCCGCGCAGGCTGAGTTGCCCAGGAGCGGGTTCCCGTCGACCTGGTCGGTCGCCCGGTGGAACAGGTCGTCGAGCATGTCCGAACGTCGCGTCCGGCGTCGAGGGGTGGCCGTTGCTCAGCTCGCATTCTTCGTACCGGCCGGGTGACCAGTGCTGCTGGTGCATCACGTCGGTCACGTTGACGTCGTGGTGGACGTACCGGCATCGGGCCAGCTCGCCAAGATGACCACGCCGGGCACGCGCCAACGCGCGCTCTTCGACGATCACCACCGAAGGATGATCCCGGTAGGAGAAGGTGTGGGAGGGGCGCATCAGAACAGCCCCATCTGCTCTGGTGCGACCTCGACCGGTCGTTCCTCGACGACCCCGGCGCACACGTCGTAGAAGCCGTAGGACCAGTGCGACCGGGTGCCGAGCCGTCGGCGCATGGTGCGGATCAAGCCTCCCGCTCCCGGTGAGTAGCGGTCCTCGAGCCCGTGCGCCTCGTACAGGTCGCGGAGTTGGTCGAGCCAACGATCGCGCTGCGTGCGCGATGGGTCGTGCCCGAGACGCTCGGTGATCGGCACGCGACGCCATTCGGGTAGCACATGGTCGAGTGCGTCCTCCAACGCCGTGTTGGAATCGGAGTGTTCGCCCGCCGCGGCCCAGCCGCAGCCAAGACAAGCACCCCGGTAGAAGATGGTGAAGCGGTCGCCGTCGGGAACGTGGAGATCCTCGACGGTCGCCTGGCAGATGCCGGTCAGCACCGACCGGATCGATCCTAAGTTGGTTCCCGGCCAGGTGATCCCGATCGCCCACCGCCGACCTGAGTGCCTGAACCCGTCGGCAGCACAGTCGCCGTCGTCGGCGCCGCAGTAGGTGCAGGGTCGCAGCTCGGATCGGTCCGGGCGGGTGTCGATCCAAGAAATCGCCTCCATACCTGCACTGTACCTAAAAACGACTTGACAGTCAAGACAAAAAATAGTAGAGTTCGGGGTGTGGAGATCAACTATCGCAACTACACGAACGGCTCGGCATGGACGCGCCGCGGCTATCGGCCTGGAGACGTCCTGATCGCCGGCTGGGCCGACCAACTCGAGGTCGCCGACCCGACCGACAAAGCAGCGATCGCCGAGCACCTGTTCATGCGACACAACCGCGACGACCGGCCCGACGGGCAGATGTGCCCCTCAATGAGCGTCGGCGACGTCGTTGTCATCGGAGAGATCGCCCTCACCGTCGAGACAGTCGCCTTCTCGGCCTGCTCGGTCGATCCTGACGACATCGTCACCGACATCGGTTGGGTCGAGTGGATCGACACCGCCAACGCGCTCGCCGATCGCTCGGCCCGCTGAACCTCGAAAGGAACCTGACCATGAACACGATCAACCTCCGCCAGCACGACGAGCTCTCCACCGTCTTCACCGCCGTCGCAGCGACTGAGCCCCGCCGACACGCCAACGGTGTCGGCTCTCCGGTCGAGCTGCGCAGTGACACCGGACTCCGGATCTTCGCTCCGATCCTCGGACCCAGCTCGGTACTCCTGGCCCGCCTGCTGATCGACGAGTCCGGTCGCCGCTGGCACATCGCCGACATCGCCGGGCAGCTCGGCCTTGCCACCGCCTACACACAGCGCTGCATCAGTCGCCTCGCACGATTCGGTTTCCTCGACGGCTACGAGCAAGACGCCGAGGTCACCTACGAGATCGTCGTCGCAGCCGACGTCAAGATGAGTCAACTCGATCGCCTGCACCCTGAACTCGCAGCGCTCTACGCCCGCCACAGCGGCCTGATCGGCAAGCCGACCTGATCCAGCTCGACGGCATCGGCGACGCAACGACGGGCGGAGCCAAGCTCGCGGAGACGATGCACCATCGGAGTGCGAAACGGCCGTCATCGTCAACTCCGTCTCGTCGGGATCGTCGACGAGGCAGCGAGCCTGAGACACCCCGCCGGAGAAAGTACAGCCGACGACCCCGGAGCAGGGCGGCCACAACGAGGCGACGCCGACGGCGCCTCGGCCAGCTCACTCGTCCATGCCGCCAGCGGCTTGACACCCGCCGGCGTTCGGCCGCCCGACACTCCCGCGCCCGTCAGGCGATGTCGACAGTCGCACTCGTCGTCAGCGCGCTTGCTCATCGAGCGGATCGCACTGCCCGGATGTGCCGGTCGGGGTTGTAGCGCGGCCTGACTCGCCGGAGTGGGACGGCGTCCGAGGGAACAGGGCGGTGGTCTTGGTGCCGATGTCGGCAGCCAGATCGGTGCGACGTCGATGATTGGAAGCGACCACGGCGGCGGCCCGCAGATCGGCGAGCGCCGTGTTCAGCCGGTCGGCGTGCTCGAGGATTGACTCGGCGTCGCGCACCGGATCCTCATCGAGGGCAAGCGGTTCGATCCCGCTCAGTTGGTCTCGCGCCGCTGTGAGGTGGTCGAGTCGGTCGAACATCGCGTTGATCGATTCGATCGCCCGCTGGTGCTGACCGGTGGCGATCCGGCGTTGTTCGTCGTTCATGTCGATCGCCTCGACAGGTCTCGGTGGTCCGGCTTGCCGCGATGCGCTGTGTGCTTCACACCTTGTATGGGGTCAGCGACTCGGTGTTTGGTCACACCTGTAGACGCGCTTGCTGCGTGATTGCGGGCTCTGTCGGCCGTCGCCCACTTCCTGGCGGTCGTCCGCGTCCCGGTGCCGCGTCCGCTGCGTGCCTGCGCGTCGTGGGCGGTCCCAGGTCGGTGGTGAGCCGCCGCGATTGGTCGATCACACCCTGGCATGAATCATGCAGGGGGTGTATCGTCGCCCAGGCATGGTCGCCTCAGTAGGACGCATCACCGCAGGGCGGGGCTACGACTACCTGACGCGCGACGTCGCCACGTCCAAGCACGACTACTACACCGGCCGCGGCGAAGCAGCCGGCGTGTGGACCGGGCGAGGCTCAGCCGTGATTGGCCTCTCCGGTGAGGTCGACGCCGACGACATGGCGGTCCTGTACGGACGATTCGTCGTCCCGTCGACCGCTGGCGGCACCCGGTTGCCGTCGGGTCGCTGGCAACCCGAGCACGTGTTGGGCCGCAAAGTCGTCGCCAAGAAGCGAGCCGACGGAACGATCGCCGAACCGGTCGCCGCCTTCGACGTCACTTTCTCCCCGTCCAAGAGCGTCTCCCTGTTGTGGGGAATGACCGGAGACGAGCGGGTCCGCCAAGCCGTGGTCGACGCCCACGAAACCGCAGTCGCCACCGGCTTGGCCTATCTGGATCGGGTCGCCGGACACACCCGCGCCGGTGATGGCGGTATCCGCAAGGTCGCCGGCGACGGGTTCGTGATCGCACAGTTCCGGCATCGCACGTCGCGCTCCACCGACCCCGGAACACGTGTCGGCGACCCGCAACTGCACAGCCACTGTGCGATCTTGAACCGGGTCCGCGGCGCCGACGGGAAGTGGCGCACACTCGACTCGCGGGCCATCTACCGCCACGCCCACGCAGCCGGCGCGATGTATGGAGCCACGCTCGAACGCGAGCTGTCCGAACGGCTTGGTGTGTCATGGGCGACCCCGGATCGACGGGTGCCCATGCGCGAGATCGACGGCATTTCGCACGGACTGATCGAACAGTTCTCGACCCGCCGTGCCGCGGTCCTGGAACACTTCGACGATCTCGAAGCCGAGTGGCGAACAGTTCACGGTCGTACCCCGACCCGCGACGAACGCGCCGGGATGATGGACGAAGCCACGACCCGGAGCCGGCACCGCAAGTCCGGCGGCGCGGTAGATCTGCACGAACAGTGGCGAGCCGTCGTGTCCGACGACGAACTTGTTGCGGTCGCATCGGCGGTCGGCCATGGTCGGGTCGAGATCAGTGACGGCGGACGTCTCCACGCAGGTTCGGACGAGTTGGCTGGCCGGGTGTTCGCCGAGCTTCACGAGCAGCGATCGTGGTGGAACCGCGGTCACATCACCGGCGAAGTGGCCCGGCTGATCGCCGATCCGACGCCCGAAGCGATCGAGCTGGAAACCGAACGGATCATCACCATGTGCGTGCCGCTCGAGCTCGACGACGACGCCGAGTACTCCGACCTCGCCGCCGCGAAGTACACATCGGCCACGATCCAAACCGCCGAGCAACGCGTGCTGACCAGCGCGACCGAGGAGCGTGCCAGCTTCGCCGTCGACACCGTCCGCGACGCCCAACTCGGCGACGATCAGCTTGCCGCTGTCGATGAGATCGCCGGCGGGGGCGGTCGGATAGCGACCGTCGTCGGCCCTGCCGGGGCCGGCAAGACCACCCTGTTGCGCTCTGTCGCCGCCAGCTACGACCAGGCCAACAGACCCGTGATCGTGCTCGCCTTGTCGGCCGCCGCAGCGCGCGTCGTCACCGAGGAAACCGGGCTCGCGGCACACACGATCGCCGGGTGGCGGCTCGGTGCAGTTGACATGCCACGCGACGGCTTGGTGATCGTTGACGAGGCGTCGATGGTGCCCACCCTGGTGCTCGACGAAATGGTCCGCGTCGCCGGTGTCTACCGCTCCAAGATCACTCTGGTTGGAGACTTTGCCCAGATGGGAGCGCCCGAAGCCGGCGGGCTGCTGCGCGACCTGGCATCACTGCCCGCGACGGTTGAACTCACAGCGGTGCGCCGCTTCCGACACACCTGGGAAGCTGATGCGTCGCTGCAACTGCGCGCCCGCAACGTCGATGTCGCCCCCACATACGCGCAAGCTGGACGCATCGTCGAGTCCAGCACCGACACCGTGTTCGACGACGCCGCAGCCGCCTGGTGGACCGACACCGCAGCCAACA
>CAXAWD010000138.1:0-8217 GCA_963972325.1 uncultured Acidimicrobiaceae bacterium | reverse complement strand
GACGGCTTCGCGGATCGGCACGCCGGCGTCCATGAGCGAGAGGCTCGAGGAGCAGACCGACGCCATCGAGGTGGAGCCGTTGGAGGCCATGACCTCGGAGACGAGGCGCAACGTGTACGCGAAGTCTTCCTGGCTCGGCACGACGGGCAGGACCGCACGGGCGGCGAGCGCACCGTGGCCGATCTCGCGGCGCTTGGGCGAACCCACGCGGCCGGTCTCGCCGTTGGACCACGGCGGCATGTTGTAGTGGTGCAGGTACCGCTTGGTGTCGCTCGGCGACAACGAGTCGATCATCTGGTTCATACGGGGCATCGCCATGGTGAGAACGTTCATCACCTGGGTCTCGCCACGCTGGAACAGACCGGAGCCGTGTGCCGTCGGGAGCACGCCGACTTCGGCGCTGACCGGACGCAGGTCGCCCGGGTGGCGACCGTCGAGGCGGATGCCCTCGTCGATCACTCGCTGACGCACGGAGTTCTTGGTGAGCGAGCGAACCGCTTCCTTGACGGCCTTCTCCTGGCCGGCGAACTCGGCACCCTCGCCACACAGCGCGTCGACCGCCTTGGCGGTGGCGGCGTCGGTGGCGGCGTTGCGCTCGTGCTTGTCGGCGATCTTGATCGCCTCGGCGATGTCGCCGGAGACGACGCCTTCGACGGCCGCATACACCTCGGGGGTGTAGTCGACGACCGGCTCGAACTCGAGCGGGACGATCGGGCCGTGGGTGGCGATCACGCTGGCGACGAGCTGCCGCTGCAGTGCGATCGATTCCTTGATCCAGACCTTGCAGGCCTCGAGGCCGTCGGCCAGTACGGCCTCGTCGACCTTCTTGGCGCCGTCTTCGTAGTAGTAGAAGCTCTTCTCGGTGCCGCCGGCCTCGACCATCATCACGGCGACGTCGCCGTTGTCGAGTTCACGGCCGGCCACGACGAGTTCGAACGTGCCCTCTTCGATCTCTTCGAAGGTCGGGTGCCCGATCCACTCGCCGTCCTGGCTGTAGGCCATGCGGACCGCACCGAGCGGACCGTCGAACGGAATGCCCGAGATCATCAGCGCTGCGGAGGCGGCGTTGATCGACAGGATGTCGTGCGGGTTGTGCTGATCGGCGCCCAGGACGGTGGTCACGATCTGGGTCTCGTTGCGGAAACCGTCGGCGAACGACGGGCGCAGCGGACGGTCGGTGAGACGACAGGTGAGGATGGCCTCCTCGGTCGGACGGCCTTCACGGCGGAAGAACGAGCCGGGGATCTTGCCGGCCGCGTAGGCCCGCTCCTCGACATCGACCGTCAGCGGGAAGAAGTCCATGCCCGGGCGGAGGTTCTTGGCGGCATTGGCCGTCGTGAGCACTTTCGTGCCCTCGATCGATGCCACGACGGCACCTTGGCTCTGCGGCGCGAACTTGCCGGTCTCGAAGGTGAGGGTGCGATCGGTTCCCGAGATGGGTCCGGATACGCGAATGGGGTCAGCCACGAATGGCTCCTTTCAGGCGAGGCACACTGCCGTCGCCACTCTTGGAGCGGCCGGGTCGGTTCCCAGTTGGCGACCCCGCTGACCCTGCGAATTCAGGACACGGGATGGGCAACCGGCAACCAACTCGTCGCCGCTCGTTGTGCAGAACGCGGACCTTCCGCGTTCCGAAGTCAGAGTGTACCGTCACCCGCCCCCAATGTGGGGATGGGCGGCGACGCCGGCAGATCGCGAGTCGTGCCTGGCACAACTCGCGATCAGGTCGTCAGCGAGCGGGCCCAGTCGGCGAAGGCGGACTGCTCGTAGGGGATGCCGATGACGCCGTACGGGCCGCCGCCCAGCCCGACCGGGAGCCCGGCCTGGACCGCGAAGCGCAGCAACCCGTCGTCGAACCGGAGTTCGGTCATCACCAACCCATTCTCGATCGACCAGAGCGGTTCGAAATCGACGGCATCGAGTGCCCGGAGGACCCCATCGGTCGACCCGGCGAACAGGGTCGAGCCGTCGGGCGAATAGTCGATGAACTTCACCCCACCGCGGGCGCCGATGTCGTGGGTGCCGACGACAGCGTCGGCGAACGGCTCCGACATCGCCCTCTCGACGTCGTACACGACGAGCCTGGTGTCGTTCCAGTCCCCGACGCCGTTCTGCCTGATCACCACCCTCGAACCGTCGGGCGACACGGCGAGGTCGTTGATGCTGGTGAACACTCGCTGATCACCCATGATCTCGCCCGTCGAGACATCGACGAAGCGGGTTGCGAAGTCGAAGTGGCTCACGTCGCGCGGCCCCGACAGCACGACGGTCGCCCCGTCCGGCAGGAATTCACCGGCGACGGTCATCGCACCGTCCATGCGCCAGACCTCCTGACCGGTGGCGACGTCGAGGAGTGCCGTGGCCGCTCGACCTGTCGTCCCTGCGTCGATGGCGGCGTACCACGACGAGGCGAGGAGGTATCGACCGTCCGGGGAGAACGCCAGCGGATGATCCAGCGCCTCCGACTCCACGTCGAGCACCCACGCACGCCGACGGACGTCGTACACGCGAATACCCGACTCGGCCGGCGCGGCGATGAGCGCGAGTTCCGTATGCGTCACGGTGGAGAGGTCTTGCAGTTCGTCGCCTATGTCGAACTCGATGACGAGTTCCTCGTTCAGCGTGTCCCACACCTGCACGCGTGCGCGACGGCTCGACAACATGACGTACCGATCGTCGAACAGGTCGTGGTACACCGGGAAATCGGGAGCGCTGACGAACGGGACGGCCGAGGCCGACGGTGGTGCAAGATCCCAGACGATCACGCGGCCCGAGCTGTCCATCGAGATCAAGCGATCCGAGCCGACCCAACGCACACCCGCCCCGTGAATCTCGTGTCCATCGAGCCGGAGCAACTCGCGGTGCGAGTCGGTCTCGTAGACACGGACGCTGCTGTCGGAGTCGGCTTCTGCGAAGAATCGTCCGTCCGGGCTCGAACTGATCGCGATCGGAACCACGCCCACCAGCGTGTTGGGATACGGGTCGACGATCGAGCCGGTCACGACGTCGACGTGTGCGATCGTGCCGTCCGGACGTGGGAGCAGCAGGCGGTCGTCCTCGCCGATCCACTCGATGCTCGAGCCGGCGATGTACCGGTCGAGCCCGTGGTCGATGCGCATCACCTCGGTGCCGTCGCGAACGTCGATCACGAGGAGCTGCCCTGCGGTCACCAACACCGAAGCGAACCGGCCGCCGGGAGACAGGCGTGCCCAGTACGCATCCTCGATCCGCACGACGTCGTCGCCACTCACCTTGTCGGCGATCACCACGGTCGACACACCGTTGCTCGGATTCTGCACCCGGGAGTAGCCGATGTGCTGCTCCGTGACCTCGAGATACCAGACCGGGCCGCCCTCGGCTCGGTCGGAGCGGAGCAGCTCGACGGAGTCGGGATCCCACCACTGGATCTCACCGCCTTCCGTCGTGATGATGATCTCGTCGGTGTACGGATCCCACGTCGAGTGGATGGCGTCGGACGGACCGAACTCCTGGAGGACTTCCCCGGTCGACAGTTCGTGAACTCGCGTCACCGCTTCCGAGTCCTCCGAATTCGTGAGCGGCACGGTCACGACCGCTCGCGTTCCATCAGGTGACGCGCCGGCGACGTGCCCCGTGAAATGGAAGAACTGGGCACCGTCGAATTCGCTGACCGGCCGATGGCGTCGGGTGGCGTCCCACAGCCCGCGCATCGTCTCCGGGAGCGTCACATCGAGTGCCCGGGCCTGGTCGGCCGAGTGGACCGCTGCCGCGAGTGCTGCACCCGGCTCGGTCGCTGCGAGCCGGGACGCCTCGAGGCCGGTCACCCTCGCCGTCTCGACCGCAGCGAGATGCTCCGCGTCGATGCGAAGGGCTTCAGCGCGAGCACGTTGTTCGTCGGCGTCGCCCGCCGCCGCGTCGGCCTCGACCCGCAGGTCCTCGGCCTCGATCGCCGCTTCGTCGGCTGCAGCCGCAGCCGCGGCTGCTTCGACGGCGGATTCGTCGGCTCGGCGGCGCTGCACGAGTGCGACGGCCGCCACGACGATCGCGACCACCGCCAGGCTCCCGACGAGCGCGAGCACGGATCGTCGACGCCGGGACGCGCGTCGATCGTCGTCATCGGAGGTCCGGCGGCTCTCGTCGAGGAAGGCCAGTTCGTCGTCCGTCAGCCGGACATTGGTGGCGCCGGCCCACAACTCGTACTGATCGAGGCGACCTCCGCCGAACAGGAAGCTCGGCTCACGTCGGCTCGCGATCCAATCCTGCGTGGCGAGTTGGAGCCGCCGTTGGAGGATGAGTCCCTCGCGACGAGCGTCGATCCAGTTCCGCAGCCGCGGCCACTCGCGGATGAGGGCCTCGTGTGCGACCTCGATGGTCTGCCCCCTGGTCACGGGGTCGTGGTCGAAGGTCAGGAGACGGAACGAACCGAAGTCGGCGAGCACCGTGTCGAGCGCTGTGGTGCCGAGGCCCAGCGAGTCCAGCTCGGTCCGGCGGACTCGACGCCGGGTGTCGTCGCTCTCCTCGTCGACCACCACGAGGTGCACGAACAGTTCCTCCGCCACCGTCTGCGCATTCGCCGGCAATCCCGCGAAGATCTCCTCGGCCCTGCGGGCCAGCGACCCGACGACTCCGCCGCTGCGCTCGTACGCGTCGATGGTCAGCAGTCGTCCCTCCCGCTCCCCCACCAGCTCGGTCAACGTGTACTGCATCAGCGGGAGCGCGCCGGGTTCGTCGGCGACGTCACGGATGATCAACGGGATCAGGCCGGGTTCGATCTCGAGGCCGGCATTGCGGGCCGGCTCGGCGATCGCTGCAGCGAGTTCGGTCTCGCTGGGGATCGCCACCGTGACCAGGGATGCCGACATCAAGGCGCCGAACTCCGAGTAGGCCAGCGGGCGATCGAAGAAATCGGCACGGATCGTCGCCACGACCCGCACGCGCGACCGTTCGTCTGCGGCGAGCGCAGTCAGGTTCGCGAGGAACAGCCGCCGCACCTCGTCGTCCGTCGTCAACGAGAACAGCTCCTCGAACTGGTCGATGACCAGGATCAGATCCGTGTCGTCGTCGGGCAGGATCTGCTTCGACACCCGGAGTAGGCCACGATCGTCGGCGATGAGGTCGGTGAGCAGACCGCTCGGACGATCGACCGCGACGCGGATCAGCGCAGCCTCGAGCTCCTCGAACGGGTACGAGCCCGGAAACATCTCGGTGATCAGCGCCCCCCGGACGTCGCCGACGCCCGAGGCGATCCCTCGAGTACGCAACGCCGGAAGGACGCCGGCCTTGACGAGACTCGACTTGCCCGAGCCGGACGGGCCGACCACGACGGTCAGCGGGGATGCCGCCACCTGGGCCACGACGTGGTCGACCAGGCCGTCGCGCCCGAAGTAGTCGGCGGCGTCGGTCTCGGCGAATGCACGCAGGCCCTTGTACGGGTTTCGGGTCTCCGTATCGGTGACGAGGTCACGCGTGACGACGTCCGATCCGAACACCTGTCGAAGGGCACGCAGGAAGTCCTCGACGCGCTCGTACCGCCGCCCGGGATCGGTATCGGTCGCCAGGGCGAACACGGCGTCGAGCGCTGTGGGGAGCGCCGGGCGAGTCGTCGCCACGCTCTCCGCCTGCCTGCCCGGTCGCGGTCGCGTGCCGGTGAGCACCTCGTTCGCCAGGAGCGCGAACGCGTACAGATCAGCGGACGGACCGACCGGCTGGTTCGCGAGCTCCTCGGGCGCGACGTAGACGGCGGACGACAGCCCGTTCGACGCCGGGCGGGCTTGTTGCGAGGCGATCCCGAAGTCGGTGAGATACGCGTTGCCCTCACCGTCGAGGAGCACGTTGGCCGGCTTGATGTCCCGGTGGAGCACACCGTGACGGTGCGCGTACGAGAGGGCGGCACCGACCTGATCGAGCATCCGCATGGTCGCGGGCGGCTCCCAGGGCCCACTCGCGACCGCATGCGCCAGACTGCCGGCGCGCACCCACTGCATCACGAGGTAGGCCCCTTCGGGATCGCGCCAGTAGTCGTAGAGCGGCACGATGTGGGGGTGTTCGAGCCGGGCCACGTACTGCGCCTCGGCCTCGAATCGCTTCACGAAGCCGGGCTGGTTGGCGTGCTCGGGCCGGATCACCTTGACGGCGACCTCGCGCCCGACCGATGCCTGGTAGGCGCGGTAGACGATCGAGTGCGCCCCTTCCCCGAGCTGCTCCCGTAGCTCGAATCCGCGAACGGCACGGTCGAAACCTTTCCGCTCGAATGGGCTCGGCGATCGGTCGGTTCGGAGTTCGGGGAACTCGTTCACCAGTCCGTCGACATCGACCTGGACGAGCCCGACGCGCCCGACCCCCTTGAGGTCGGCAGAGCCGAGCGGTCGCGCACCATCGGGCGCCGCTCCGGTCAACGATTCGTGGGCGACGATCTGCCCGCCGTGGCCGCTCGACATGATGCTGGCGACCCGATTGACGACGCGCCCGAAATAGTCGCCGTCGCGGGCGACCGCCACGCCACGGTCGACGCCGATCCGCACCCGAATCGGCGACTCGGTCTCCCACGGCTCGGCCGCGAGATCACGCTGGATCCGAACCGCTGCTCCGAGGGCCGACTCGGCGTGCTCGAACACGGCGACCACTCCGTCGCCGGTGTGCTCGAACGTATCGCCGGTGTACGCACCGATCGCTGCGGCGACCAGCTCGTCGTGACGAGCCAGAGCGACGCTCATCGCATCCGGATCGGCCTTCCACAGCTCGGTCGAACCGGCGATGTCCGTCGCGAGGAGGACGACCTGCTCCCCCGGCCCGGACGGGTCGAGGTCGAGATCGGGCGCCTGGTCGAGGATTCGCTGCTGCAGTGAGCGCAGCGCGGGCGAGGGGTCGAGTCCGAGGTCGTCGCGGAGCCGGTCGCGGGTGCGTTCGAACGCGCGGAGCGCATCGGTCTGGCGGCCCGACCGATACAGGGCGACCATGTGCAGTCGCCGGAGATCCTCCCGGTAGGGGTGCTCCGTCGCCAGCGCATCGAGTTCGCCGACCACGTCGGCGTGTTGTCCGAGCAGCAGCCGCGCTTCGAGCCGGACCACGTTCGACTGGTGTCGGAGCTCGGTCAGCCGGTGCACCTCGCCCTGCAGGGCGTCGGCGCCCTGCAGACCGGCATAGGCGGGCCCACGCCACCGGGCCAGGGCTCGCGCCGCCGCCTCGCCTGCTCCGATCGGGTCGCGACGCAGCGAAGCCGTCGCCGCCGCCAGGTCCGCCTCGAACAGGGTCGCATCGACGTCGAGCCCATGCTGCGTGATGACGTACCCACCGGCAACCGTCTCCAGCGGGAAGTCCTCACCGAGCGCACGGCGGAGGTTCGACACGTGGACCTGAACCGCCTTCCGGGCCGTCGCAGGGGGATCGTCTCCCCAGAGGCCGTCGATCAGTGTCTCGACGCCGACCACGTCGCCGGCGGCCGAGAGCAGCAGGGCCAGCAGCAGGGTCGGCTTCGGGCCACCGATGTCGATCGGGACGCCGTCGCGCGCGAGGCCGACCGGTCCGAGTACGAACGCCTCGAACAACGGACGGTCAGGTCCCGTCACCTCGCTGTTCACACTCATCGCCCCGTTCTTCGCCCCTCGCTGCGTCGTTCGATGGCCCGCATCGTCCACGAGCACGGTTAACGCTGGGTTTTTCGCCCGGTCACCGACTCACGACCACGTCGAAACCGGGCGTCGCGATGGTGACTCTCGACAGCGCTCGTCGCCCGACGAGCCCCAACGAGAGGACCCCATCATGACCATCACCCACGAATCCTTGCAGAGTGGCGTCACCACCGCGACGGGCCGCCGCCGGAGCCCGGGCCGGCTGCTCGTCGCCGCCGTCCTGACGCCGATCACGTTCGGTGTGGGCGGCGCCGTTGCGGCGGCGGTCGGGACCGATGCTGCGCCGTGCGCCGTGCAGGGCGTCGCCTCGGCAGATGCCGCCGAACGTCAGGTCCAGAAGTGCCTCGACGACGTCGAGGCCGAGTACACCCAGTGCATGCTGGGAGCGCCGGGGACGGCGGACAGTCTCGAGCGATGGGTCGAGTACTGCCGCTCGGCGACCGGGTGAGGGCTTTTCACCCGGGACCGCCCCCGGACGCGAGGAGGCGCCGCACCAGTTGGTGCGGCGCCTCGTCGCGTCACACAGGAAGCGGTGTCGTCGATCGGTCGAGCCGTACGCGCATTCGAACCCGACACGCCGCTCAGACCTGAACAGCACCAGGCCGCGACC
>CAXAWD010000137.1:0-8313 GCA_963972325.1 uncultured Acidimicrobiaceae bacterium | reverse complement strand
CCGTCGACCTGCCACCCCTGGCGTTGCTCGTCTACCGCCCCGCCTGACATCGCGAGTTGTGCCAGGCACAACTCGCGATGTTCAGGCGAGTTCGATGCCGGCTTCGGCCAATGCGGCCGCCGGCGCGTCGTCGCGCAGCATCGCCTCGGCCGCGGCCAACTCGGGCGACAGGAACCGGTCGGGGCCGACGCCCGGCACAACGGTGCGCAGCGCCGCGAGCGCAGCGCCGGTGGCGGGACCGGGGTCCAGCGGCGCCCGCAGTTCGATCGCACGGGCGGCGCACACGTACTCGACCGCGAGGATCCGGCGAACGTTGTCGACCACCTTGCGGAGCTTGCGGGCCGCGAGCCAGGCCATCGACACGTGGTCTTCCTGCATGCCCGACGTGGGCAGCGAGTCGACCGAGGCTGGTGCCGCGAGGCGCTTGTTCTCCGACGCCATCGCCGCCGCGGTGTAGTGCCCGATCATCAGACCGCTGTCGACGCCGACCTCGTCGGCGAGGAACGGCGGCAGCCCGTGGCTGCGGGTGCGATCGAGCATGCGGTCCATCCGCCGCTCGGCGATCGCACCGATCTCGGCCAGCGCGATCGCGAGGAAATCGGCGGCAAACCCGAGCGGCGCGCCGTGGAAGTTACCGCACGACTCGACCCGCCCGTCGGCGAGCACCATCGGGTTGTCGATCGCCGACGCCAACTCGACCTCGACGACCCGACGGACGTGATCGAGCGTGTCGCGGGCGGCGCCGTGCACCGACGGAGTACATCGGATCGAGTAGGCGTCCTGCACACGCGGGTCGTCGGTGGCGTGGCTGGCGACGATCGGCGAGCCGGCGAGCATCGTGCGCAGGTTGGCGGCGCTGACCGCCTGGCCGGTGTGGGGCCGCAGCGCCTGCAGGTCATCGGCGAACGGCGCGTCGGTCGCGAGCAGGCCCTCGACCGTCATTGACGCGACCATGTCGGCCTGCGCGAGCAGACGCCGTGCGTCATCGACGGCCAGACAGAGCATTCCGAGGATCGCATCGGTGCCGTTGGTGACGGCGAGCCCCTCCTTCTCGGCGAGTTCGATCGGGGCGAGCCCCGCGTCGCGAAGTGCGTCGGCGGCCGGGCGGACCCGACCGTCGTGGTGCACGTCGCCTTCACCGAGCAGCGCCAGCGCGCCGTGCGCCAGGGGAGCGAGGTCGCCGCTGGCACCGAGCGACCCGTACTCGGGCACGATCGGCGTGATGCCGGCGTTGACGAGGTCGACCATCGCCCGGGCGACGAGCGGTCGGGCACCGCTGTGCCCCATGGCGAGCGTGCGCGCCCGGAGGAACACCATCGCCCGAACGACCTCGGGCTCGACCGGATCGCCCATGCCCGCGGCATGCGAACGGATCAGCGCCAGCTGCAGCGCCTCGCGTCGATCGGATGGGATCGACACGGTGGCGAGTGCCCCGAAACCGGTGGAGATGCCGTACTTCGGTACGCCCTCGGCGAGTCGCTCGACCACGTCGCGGGCGTCGGTCATCCGGTCGATCGCCTCGGACGTGAGCTCGACGCGATCGCCGTCGCGGGCGACTCGGACGACGTCGTCGATCGTCGCGTTGCGTCCGTCGAGCCGAATCATGACGCCATCTCCTCGGCGGCGCCGAGGTGTCGGGCCAACGTGGCCGCGGCTCGACGCAGATCTTGCTCGTGGGGTCGGCGCGTCGCGTCGTCGAACCGTTGGGTCGGTCCGATGAGCGACAGTGCGACGCCAGTGGTGTCGGGCACGCCGACCGCGATCGACATGGCGGTGATGTCGGGTTCGACGGCGCCCGTGCGAACGGCGCAGGAGCCGGGCGACGCCAGTGCGGCCCCGACCGCGGTGCCGTCGAGGGTGACGTTCTGCCCGACCCAGCCGACGTGTCGGATCGCTCGATTGCTCATCGCGGTGGCGACGTAGGTGGCGATCCGCCCGTCGCTCACCGCGAGGTACGCCGACTCGCCGGTGGTGGCCGCCAGTTCGTCGAGGTGGGGTTGGGCGGCGTCGACGAGTCGGCGGATCGGGTCGTCGTCGCCGAGCGCGGCGGTGAGCCGTCGCATCGTCGGGCCGACCGAGTAGACGCCGGCCCGGTCGCGCTCGACGTAGCCGCGCGCCTCGAGCGCTCGAAGGTGGCGCAGTGCGGTGGTGGGCGTGAGGTCGCACGCGTCGGCGGCGTTGGTGAGGGTGCAGCCCGGGGTGCCGAGCACGACCTCGAGCACGTCGAGCACGCGGCCCACCGCTCGGGGGACGGCATGGGTGCTCGGATCGCGGCCGGGTTCGTCGTGGTCGGTGAGCGTCATCGTGGGCCCTCTCTCGTCGGGGTCTCGGACATCGATCGTTGTCATGCAATGACAATGTATGTCGTGAGTTGACAATCTAGAACAACGACGCGCAGACTGCAATCCGTGATGGCCACCGGTCGTGCCGTCACGGAAAGGACGACATCGCATGGAACTGGGCACCCCCGTCACCGACATCGCGGCGCCGCGCGGCACCGACCTCACGTGCCGCGGCTGGCAGCAGGAGGCCGCCTACCGGATGCTCCAGAACAACCTCGACCCGCAGGTCGCCGAGAACCCCGATCAACTCGTCGTCTACGGCGGCACCGGTCGGGCGGCCCGGTCGTGGGATGCCTACCGGGCGATGCTCCGCACGCTCACCACGCTCGAGCGCGACGAGACGATGCTCGTGCAATCCGGCAAACCCGTCGGCGTGGTCCGCACGCACGAATGGGCGCCGCGGGTGCTGATCGCGAACTCGAACCTCGTGCCCGACTGGGCGAACTGGGACGAGTTCCGGCGGCTCGAGCACCAGGGGCTCACCATGTACGGCCAGATGACCGCCGGGTCGTGGATCTACATCGGCACCCAGGGGATCCTCCAGGGCACCTACGAGTGCTTCGCCGAGATCGCCCGCAAACGGTTCGGTGGCACGCTGGCCGGCACGCTCACGGTCACGGCCGGCGCCGGAGGTATGGGCGGCGCGCAACCGCTCGCCGTGACGATGAACGACGGCGTCGTGCTGATCGTCGACGTCGACCGGCACATGCTCCAACGCCGTGTCGACCACCGGTACCTCGACGAGATCGCGGACGACTACGAGTCGGCGGTGCGCCGGGTCACCGAGGCGAAGGCGTCGAAGACTCCGCTGTCGGTCGGCCTGCTCGGCAACGCCGCCGACGTGCTGCCACGCCTGCTCGCCGACGGCGTCGACGCGGACATCGTCACCGATCAGACGAGCGCCCACGACCCGCTCAGCTACCTGCCGAACGATCTGACGCCCGAGGCCGCGGCCGACCTGCGCGAGCGCGACCCCGCCGAGTTCACGCGCCGTGCCCGCACCGCGATGGCGACGCACTGCGAGGCGATGGTCGGCTTCATGGACGCCGGTGCCGAGGTGTTCGACTACGGCAACAGTCTGCGCGCCGAAGCGCAGCTCGGCGGGTTCGACCGTGCGATGGACTACCCCGGTTTCCTGCCGGCGTACATCCGGCCGCTGTTCTGCGAGGGCAAGGGGCCGTTCCGGTGGGTCGCGCTGTCCGGCGATCCGGCCGACATCGCCGCCACCGACCGGGCCGTGCTCGAGGAGTTCCCCGACGACGACGGCCTCGCCCGCTGGATCCGGTTGGCGGGCGAACGTGTCGCATTCCAAGGGCTCCCGGCCCGCATCTGCTGGCTCGGCTACGGCGAGCGTCACCGGCTCGGCCTGCGGTTCAACGAGATGGTGCGCTCCGGCGAGTTGAAGGCGCCGGTGGTGATCGGACGTGATCACCTCGACTCCGGCTCGGTCGCCTCGCCGTACCGCGAGACGGAGGACATGCTCGACGGCTCCGACGCGATCGCCGACTGGCCGTTGCTGAACGGGTTGGTCAACACCTGCTCGGGCGCCACGTGGGTGAGCGTTCACCACGGCGGCGGTGTCGGCATCGGGCGCTCGATCCACGCCGGTCAGGTCAGCGTCGCCGACGGCACCGACCTCGCCGCCGAGAAGCTCGAACGGGTCCTCACCAACGATCCCGCGATGGGAGTCATCCGCCACGTCGACGCCGGCTACGAGCGTGCCGTCGACGTGGCCGACGAACGCGGCGTTCGCGTGCCGATGAACGAGCAGCGATGACCGTCCGCGACATCCTCTCGATCGGTCACCCGACGTTGCGCCAGTCGGCCGGGCCGGTGCCGGTCGAACAGATCGGGAGCGACCGCGTCCAGTCGCTGATCGACGACCTGGTCGACACCATGCACCACGCCAACGGGGCGGGGCTCGCCGCCAACCAGATCGGCGAGACGCTCCGGATCTCCGTGATGGAGGTCACCGACAACCCGCGCTACCCCTACAAGCCCAGGATCCCGCTCACCGTCGCGATCAACCCGGTGATCGAACCGATCGACGACGAAATGGTCGACATCAACGAGGGGTGCCTGTCGGTCCCGCTCCGCGGCAACGTGCCGCGGCACGTCAACGTGCGTGTCCGCTACCTCGACCGGCACGGCGTCGAGCACGACGAGCTCAAGCGTGGCCTCACCGCCGGCACCTGGCAGCACGAATGTGACCACCTCGACGGCGTCCTGTTCGTCGACCGAGTGGACGATCCGACCACGCTGACGACGTGGGCCGAGTACGAGGCGTTCCATCGCGACGCATTCGTCGAACGGATCTCGGAGTTCGTCGAACGCGTCGGGTCATGACCGAGACGTACTGGTGCGAACACGCACTCGTCGGCGGAGCGGTCGAACGCTCGGTGTGCATCGAAGTGGCCGGCGGTCGGTTCCGGTCGATCGAGATCGGTGTCGGGTCGGCAGACACCGATGTCCGGCTGGCCGGCCTCACGATCCCCGGCCTGGCCAACGCCCACAGCCACGCGTTCCACCGGGCGCTCCGATCCCGAACCCAACGCGACGGCGGCACGTTCTGGACGTGGCGCGACCTCATGTACAGAGCAGCCGAACGCCTCGACCCGGGTCGGTACCTGCGCCTTGCCCGGGCGACGTTCGCGGAGATGGCGATGGCCGGGGTCACGTGCGTCGGCGAGTTCCACTATCTCCATCATCGGCCCGACGGACGTCCGTACGACGACCCGAACGTCATGGGCGCGGCCCTCATCGCGGCCGCGGCGGCAGCCGGTATCCGCCTGACCCTGCTCGACACGCTGTACCTGCACGGTGGACTCGAGGGCACGTCCTACACCGAACCCGCAGGGGTGCAGCGCCGGTTCACCGACGGGTCGGTCCGCGCCTGGATCGAACGGGTCGAGCAGCTCGCCGACACCGACGCCGCCCGCATCGGCGCCGCCATCCATTCGGTCCGCGCCGTCGACCCGGAGGCGATGGCCGACATCTCCGAGTGGGCTCGCGAGCACGACCGGCCGTTGCATGCCCACGTGTCCGAACAACCGGCCGAGAACGAGCACTGCCGCGCCGCTCACGAAGTGACGCCGGTGGGCGTCCTCGCCGGTGCCGGCGCCCTCGACACCCGGTTCACCGCAGTCCATGCGACGCACCTCACCACCGAGGACATCGAGCTGCTGGCGGGGTCGACCGTGTGCATGTGCCCGACGACCGAACGCGACCTCGGCGACGGCATCGGCCCGACGAGCGAGCTCTCGGCCGCCGGGGTCGCCCTGTCCCTCGGCACCGACTCGCACGCGGTGATCGACCTGTTCGAGGAGGCCCGGGCCGTCGAGCTGGACGAACGGTTGCGATCCGGACGCCGCGGCGTCCATGCGAGCGGAGCGCTGCTCGATGCGGCCACCGTCGCCGGGCATCGGTGCCTCGGCTGGGACGACGCCGGGCGCATCGAAGTCGGTTGTCGAGCCGACCTCGTCACCATCTCGACGACTTCACCGCGCCTGGCGGGTGCCGGTTCCCGCGCGCTGGCCGAAGCGGTCGTGTTCGCGGCGACCGCGGCAGACGTGACCGACGTGATGATCGACGGACGGCGCGTCGTCGAATCCGGCCGGCACGTCGATGTCGACGCCGCCGACGAACTCGACGAGCTGATCCCCGGGCTGATGGGAGACTGACGACATGATTCCGGAGGCAGCCCCGACGCCCGTCGGTGGCGGGCGGTCGCTCGTGATCGACAACATCGGGTCGCTGATCACCAACGACCGGTCGCTCGGTCGTGGGCCGCTCGGCATCGTCGACGACGCTTCGGTGGTGATCATCGACGGACGCGTCGCCTCGGTCGGTCCGGCGGGAGCGATCGCCGACGACCGGATCGACGCGGACGGCGCCTGTGTGCTGCCGGGCTTCGTCGACTCGCACACGCACCTCGTGTTCGCCGGCGACCGCGCCGCGGAGTTCACGGCCCGCATGGCCGGTGAGCCGTACGACGGCGGTGGCATCCGGGTCACCACCGACGCGACCCGGGCGGCGAGCACTCACGAGCTCGACCGGCTCGTGCGGCGCCGGTTGGTCGAAGCGCATCGGGCGGGCACGACCACGATCGAGATCAAGTCCGGGTACGGCCTGAACGTGGCCGATGAGCGGCGGTCGCTCGAGGTCGCTCGGTCCCACACGTCGGACACGACGTTCCTCGGGGCGCACCTGCTCCCGTCGGAGTACGCCGGCCGCGCCGACGACTACATCCATCTGGTGTGCAACGAGATGCTCGCCCAGGCGGCCCCGCACTCGGCGTGGGTCGACGCGTTCTGCGAAACCGGCGCGTTCGACGCCGATCAGTGCCGGGCGGTGCTCGACGCGGGGCGTGCCGCCGGTCTGGGGCTGCGGCTCCACGGCAACCAGCTGGGCCACGGGCCGGGCGTACAACTCGCGGTCGAGTGTGGCTGTGCGTCGGTCGACCACTGCACCTACTTGACCGACGCCGACATCGAGGCGCTCGCCGCGAGCGACACGGTGGCGACGTTCCTGCCCGCCGCCGACTTCTCCACCCGGCAGCCGTACCCCGACGCCCGGCGTGCGATCGACGCCGGCGCGCAGGTCGCGATCGCGTCCAACTGCAACCCCGGTTCGAGCTATACGACCTCGATCTCGCTCTGTATCGCGCTCGCCGTCCGCGAGATGCACATGACGATCGACGAGGCGATCCGGGCGGTCACCCTGGGCGGTGCCCGCGCGCTGCGGCGCGACGACGTCGGGTGGCTGGGTGTCGGCGCCCGTGGCCATGCGGTCGTGCTGGACGCGCCGACGCACCACCACCTCGCGTACCGGCCGGGTGTGCCGCTGATCCGGCGAACGATCGGCCCGCTCGGCGACGCCGCTCCGTCATGAGTGCAGCCGGACCGGATGCCGAACTCGCCGCACTGCTGGTCGAGGTGCGTGCCTGCGCGGTTTGCGCCGCCGATCTTCCGGCCGGCCCGCGCCCGGTCGTGCAGCTGGGCCGCTCGGCGCGGATCGTGATCATCGGTCAGGCGCCGGGGCGGAGGGTGCACGAGAGCGGGGTGCCCTGGGACGACCCGAGCGGCGACACGCTGCGCGGGTGGCTCGGTCTCGACGCCGACCGGTTCTACGACCCCGACGTGTTGGCGATCGTGCCGATGGGGTTCTGCTACCCGGGGTCGGCGGCATCGGGCGATCGGCCACCGCGCCGCGAGTGCGCCCCGCTGTGGCACGACCGGGTGCTCGGCGTGCTCCCGCCGGATCGCCTGACGATCGTCATCGGGTCCTACGCGCGGGCCCGCTACGCGGCGGATGCCGGCACGACGCTCGACGAAGCGGTCGCCGCATGGGGGCGGTTGTTGCCCGACCGGATCGTGTTGCCGCACCCGTCGCCCCGCAACCGCCACTGGGTGACGAAACGGCCGTGGTTCGAAGCCGACGTGCTGCCGGCGCTGCGGCAACGCGTCGAGGAGGTGCTCGACCGCTGAGTGCCGGGGTCGACCGACGCGTCGACCGGGTGCCACGATGGTCGAACCGACGGGGAGAGGAACCACGTGAGCGCACCGCCATCACCCACCGAAGTCGACTTCCACTTCGACGTTCTCTGTCCGTACGCGTACCAGACCTCGAAGTGGATCCGGGAGGTTCGTGACCGGCTCGACCTCACGATCAATTGGAAGTTCTTCAGCCTGGAGGAGATCAACCGGGTCGAGGGCAAGAAGCACCCATGGGAACGCGAGTGGTCGTACGGCTGGTCGCTGATGCGGATCGGAGCGCTGCTCCGCCGTACGAGCAACGATGATCTCGATCGGTGGTACACGATCGCCGGCAAGGCGTTGCACGAAGACGGCAACCGTCCGCACGAGCCCGCCGTCGCCCGCCACCTGCTCGAACAACTCGGGCTCGACCCGGCGCTCGTCGACGAAGCGATCGCCGATCCGACCACACACGACGACGTGCGCGCCGACCACGA
>CAXAWD010000136.1:0-8353 GCA_963972325.1 uncultured Acidimicrobiaceae bacterium | reverse complement strand
CAGGTTGTCCTCCCAGAGTCGGGCGCGCCACTCGGTGAGCTGGTTGGTCGTGGCGTCGATGATCGCGACGCCGTACCGGTTCTGACCGTTGACCTGGCGTCCGGTGTGGACGACGAGCAGCGTGGTGAGATCCTGCGAGAGATCGAGTGCTTGCACCTGGAGCGCACCGTTGACACCGATGCCGCCCGTCAGGTCGTTGACGAAGTCGGAGCGGACCGCACCGGTGTCGATGTCGAGGGCGGCGAGGCCCAGTCGCGGCACGCCACGAACCGTCGAGAACTGGCCCCCGACGTACACGGTGTCGTTGGAGACGGCGACCGCGGTCGCCGCGGAGTTCGCGTTGGCGGTGAACGAGGTGACGGTGGCGCCGGTATCGGGATCGATCGACGCGATCTTCCGGCGCGTGATGCCGTTGACCGAGTTGAAGCGACCGACCACGAAGAGCTTGGTGCCGTCTGGAGAACGGGCGATCTCCGTGACGCCACTGTCGAAGGTCGGGCGGAAGTCGGTGTCGACGAGGCCCGTGTCCATGTCGTAGGCAGCGACCCAGCGCTGGTTGATCGTGTTGTTGTTGTTGCCGACGTTGTTCTGGATCGAGGAGAACGAGCCGACGATGTAGACGCGGTTCCCGATGTACTCGAGATCGGTGATCTCGCCGGTGCTGATGATCGGAACGTTGCGGCGCGGGATGTCCGGCGGCAGCTCGTAGGTGGGAGCGGCCGGGAAGGTCGCCGTTGCGTCGATGCTGACCGAAGCGGTCTGGCCGTCGTCGTCGGTGACCGTCAGCGTCACCGTGTAGGTGCCGGCGACGAGGTAGTTCTTCTCGACCTCGATGCCACCGTCGGGAACGGTGTCACCGTTGCCGAAGTCCCAGTCGAACCGTGCGATCGCCTCACCGTTCGGCTCGTTGGAACCGATGGCGTCGAACTGGCACTGCAGGTCGTTGCAGTCGACGGTGAACGCCGCGATCGGCAGTTCGTTGGCGGTCACGGTGATCTCGAGCGTCGTGGTGGCGGTCGAGCCGTAGTCGTCGGTCACGGTCAGCGAGACCGTGTAGGTGCCGGCGGCGCCGAACGAGTGCGCGGTGATCGAGCCGGCGTCGTCCGCCGAGTTCGTGTCGCCGAAGTCCCAGTCGTACCGTTCGATCGTGCCGTCGCTGTCGGCCGAGGCCGTGGCGTCGAAGTCGCAGTCGAGGTCGACACAGTCGACGCTGAACGAGGCGGTCGGAAGGATGTTCTCGATCACGGACACGGTGGCCGAGGTCGTGTCGGTCTGCCCGTCGTCGTCGGTGACGACGAGTTCGACGGTGTAGTCACCGACGGCCGAGAACGTGTGGGTGGCCGTCTCGCCCGTGGCGGTGTCGGTCGGAGCGGCGTCGTCGCCGAAGTCCCACGCCCAGTCGGCGATCGTGCCGTTCTCCTCGAACGAGGGACCGCCGTCGAAGTCGCAGACCAGGAGCGTGCAGGTGTACGTGAAGTCGGCGGTCGGTGCCACGTTGGGCGGCTCGGTCACCGCGACGAGTGCGTCGCTGGTGTGGGTCTGGCCGTCGTCGTCGGTGACGGTGAGGGCCACGGTGTACGACCCGGTGGTCGGGAAGTCGTGGGTGATGACCGAGCCGGAGTCGGTCTCGGCGTCGTGGCCGAGGTCCCAGGCCCAGTCGACGATCGAACCGCCGTTGGGCTCGTTCGACGCCGTGCCGTCGAACGAGCAGCTCAGATAGGTGCAGTCGATGGTGAACAGTGCGACGGGCGGTTCGTTGGTCGCCACGGTGATGTCGGTGGTGGTGGTGTCGGTGTCGCCGTCGTCGTCGGTGG
Source organism: uncultured Acidimicrobiaceae bacterium (assembly GCA_963972325.1). Taxonomy (GTDB): domain Bacteria; phylum Actinomycetota; class Acidimicrobiia; order Acidimicrobiales; family Ilumatobacteraceae; genus Ilumatobacter. The sequence continues at coordinate 6,539 of CAXAWD010000136.1, read as the reverse complement.
TGGTGAGGGCGACGGTGTAGGTGCCGGTGGTGCTGAAGGTGTGGCTGGGGTTTTGGGTGGTGGAGGTTGCGGCGGCGTCGCCGAAGTCCCAGGCCCAGTCGGTGATGACGCCGTCGGTGTCGGTGGAGGCGTCGGTGAAGTCGCAGGCGAGTTCGTCGCAGGTGTAGGTGAAGTCGGCGGTGGGTGCGACGTTGGCGGGCGGTGTGGTGGGTGCGGGCGGCACGATGATGGTCCAGCCGATGGCCTTGGTGCCGCCGGTGGCGGCGTCGGCTTCGGCGCCGGTCCAGGTGCCGGCGTCGACGGTGTTGTCGCCGAGGAGGGCGGTGACGCGGCCGCCGCCGGAGCCGATCGACTCGACGCGGGTCGCGGTGCCGGCGGGGGCGGTCCAGCCGGTGTTGCTGCTGGTCTTGTTGGCCCAGTAGCTGACGACGGTGGAGTCGTTGGAGGCCACGGTGGCGCCGGGTGTGGCGAGGGCGGTGCCGGACCCGGTCTGTGTCGATGCCAGTGCGGTGGTCGGCGGGAGTGCGCCGGCGTAGGCGACGAGGGTCATCGCGGTCTTGCTGCGCGAGCTGAGTGTCGCGGTGACGGTGGAGCCGGCGGTGCCGGCGTCGGCGGTGGTGGTGAACACGGCCGAGCTCATGTCGGGTGCTGCGCCGTTGCGGCCGTCTTGCTCGGTGCCGAGCAGGGTCCATCCGGCCGGGGTGGTGATCGTGGCGTCGGTGTTGACGGTGACGGCGAGGACGAGCTGGTCGCCTTCTTGCACGTCGCCGGGAACGTCGACGGTGCCGGCAACGACGTTCGCGTTGCTCGACGCAGCCGAACGGAACGTCGGCGGCGTGGTTTCACTCGGCGGGCCGTCGGTGACGGTGATGTCGGTGGTGGTGGTGTCGGTGTCGCCGTCGTCGTCGGTGGTGGTGAGGGCGACGGTGTAGGTGCCGGTGGTGCTGAAGGTGTGGCTGGGGTTTTGGGTGGTGGAGGTTGCGGCGGCGTCGCCGAAGTCCCAGGCCCAGTCGGTGATGACGCCGTCGGTGTCGGTGGAGGCGTCGGTGAAGTCGCAGGCGAGTTCGTCGCAGGTGTAGGTGAAGTCGGCGGTGGGTGCGACGTTGGCGGGCGGTGTGGTGGGTGCGGGCGGCACGATGATGGTCCAGCCGATGGCCTTGGTGCCGCCGGTGGCGGCGTCGGCTTCGGCGCCGGTCCAGGTGCCGGCGTCGACGGTGTTGTCGCCGAGGAGGGCGGTGACGCGGCCGCCGCCGGAGCCGATCGACTCGACGCGGGTCGCGGTGCCGGCGGGGGCGGTCCAGCCGGTGTTGCTGCTGGTCTTGTTGGCCCAGTAGCTGACGACGGTGGAGTCGTTGGAGGCCACGGTGGCGCCGGGTGTGGCGAGGGCGGTGCCGGACCCGGTCTGTGTCGATGCCAGTGCGGTGGTCGGCGGGAGTGCGCCGGCGTAGGCGACGAGGGTCATCGCGGTCTTGCTGCGCGAGCTGAGTGTCGCGGTGACGGTGGAGCCGGCGGTGCCGGCGTCGGCGGTGGTGGTGAACACGGCCGAGCTCATGTCGGGTGCTGCGCCGTTGCGGCCGTCTTGCTCGGTGCCGAGCAGGGTCCATCCGGCCGGGGTGGTGATCGTGGCGTCGGTGTTGACGGTGACGGCGAGGACGAGCTGGTCGCCTTCTTGCACGTCGCCGGGAACGTCGACGGTGCCGGCAACGACGTTCGCGTTGCTCGACGCAGCCGAACGGAACGTCGGGGGTGCGGCCTCGGCGACGAAGCTCGTCGATGCCTGGAGTCCGATCGTGGTCGCCAGGAGCGACACCACCATCAGGAACACTCGGTTCCTCTTCATCGCTATCCGCCCTTTGCTGGTGTGTGTAGTCGCTCCGCCGAGCGAGCGGCGTCAGGAGCGGCGCCGACTTCGGTCAACACTGTACGTGGCGGGGGAGTGTGTTGTCGATCGATTTCTTGTTCTGTTCTTCGTAAAGCACCTGGTCAGCGATGCGTATCGAGCGTTCGGGCGACCACGTTGAGTGGTGGAAGTCGGTCGCGCGTGAGGTGAATGGCTGGTCGACGGCCTCGTTCCGGGCCAACCCTCGACATGAACTCGAGGGTGAGATGGGTCGAGGTTTCGGCGCCGATCCGTGTCGTGTCGATCAGTAGCGACACAACTTCGTAACCACACGGTCAAGTCTTCGCGAACCGGTTCAAGCGGACCGGGTGACGCCCCGATCACCGTTCGCGTCCCCGAATCGGACCGATCACGACGGGCGGAACGTCGTGGCGGTCGGTACGGGGCGGTACTTCATTCACGCCGTCAAGGAGTCACTCACGTGCGACGTCTACAACTATCAACCGGTCTCGCGATCGGCTCACTCGTCCTCGGGGGCGCGCTGGTCTTCGGTGTGAACACCGGAGCCCAAGCCCTGACCAGTGCATCGGGCACCGTGTATCACGACGAGAACCAGAACGGGGTCCGCGACAACGGCGAGGACGGGATCGCCGACGTCGTCGTGCAGTCGGGCTCGCGGGTCACCATGACGGATGCCAACGGCAGGTGGTCCATGAACGTCGCCACCGGTCGGTACATCGAACTGCGGTCGGGGTGGTACCGGACCCAATGCGACCAACCGACGTGCGGGAAGGGCCCCGGCCGGGACCAGGACTTCGCCTCCCAGTACCAGAACCTTCGGATCAAGGCGCGGGGTTCCGTCGGTCGCTACGACGTCGGCCTCGTCCCCGACTGGCCGGGCGGCTATCCGATGCCGTCGCCGCGACGGATCGATGCACACGCCGCGGACGTGTCGGCTCGGATCTCGTTCGTCAACCCCACCGGGTCGGCCGGCGACTCGAACTGCTTCCGCACCACCACCAAGAAGCACCGCGCCTGTGCGACCGGTGACCGTCCGGTGTTCCGAGTGCAGATCTACAACGAGGGCACGGAGCCGATCGTCAACCCGGCGGGGGACATCGATCTGCCGCCCGGCACCCGTTTCGTCTCGATGACGGATTCGACCGGCAACCACCCGGGACTGGGTGTGTTGGCCGTCGGCGCGCCCCACCCGGAGATCGGGACGATCCCGTTCTCGATCACCGGTGTGCTTCCTCCCGCGGCGATGGCGATGTACGACCTCACCCTCGCCATCGGTGCGGATGCGCCGATCACGACGTCGTTCCAGACGAAGGGGTCGTACCCGAACCCGGTCGGTGTCCGGATCACGAGTGTGGCCGACGAGGACGGTGACGTGTGTGCGCCCGGGCTGGTCTGTGCCTGGGGCGTGACGAACCGTCAGGTCTTCCCCGACAACTCCGACACGGTCGGCTTCGCGATCGTTCCCGGCGACGACGATGTCGTCGCCGATGTCGTGGCCCCGGCGAATCCGGTCGTGACGCTGCCGCCGACCACGACCACACCGCCGACCACGACGCCGACGACCACGATCCCCGTCGTGACGCTGCCGCCGACCACGACCACGATCCCCGTCGTGACGCTGCCGCCGACCACGACCACGCCGCCGACCACGGCACCGCCCACCACGACCACGCCGCCGACCACGACACCGCCGACCACGGCACCGCCCACCACGGTGCCCTCGGGACGGTGCACCGTGTCCGAACTGCTCGTTCCGTCCTGTGGCGTGTGGCTCGGCTCGTCGACGCCGGCTCGAGATTCGGGTGGTGTCGCCACCGGTCTCGCCGAATACGAGGAGGTCGCGCAGAACACGCCCGACATCCTCCACTTCTACAAGACGGGCGCGAAGAAGTTCCCGACGGCCGCCGAGCAAGCGCTCGCCGAGCGCCCGGGTCAGCAGCGCAGCCTCATGCTGTTCAACTGGAAGCCCGGCAACGGACTGACCTGGCGCCAGGTCGCCGGCGGTGCCGCCGACGATCAGATCGCCACGGTCGCGGCCGGCCTCAAGGCGTACCCGCACAAGGTGTTCCTCAACATCTTCCACGAGCCGGAGGACAACGTGAAGACCGCGGCGTCGTCGGGCATGAACGTCGCGGACTACAAGGCGATGTATCGCCACGTCGTCGACGAACTCGAGTCGCACGGGGTCGGCAACGCCGTGTACGTCTGGAACCCGATGGGGTACTACGGCTGGCGCGACTACCTCGACGGCCTGTACCCGGGCGACGACTACGTCGACTGGGTGTGCTACGACCCGTACGCGAAGGACGACACGAAGCGCGATCTCGAAGACATCATCAACAAGCCTCGCCCCGGTCTCGACTGGCCCGGGTTCTACGAGTGGGTGACCGACCGAGCCCCCGGGAAGCCGGTGATGTTCTGTGAGTTCGGCGTCGACACGTTGACGAACAGCGACCCGGCGTCGGTCCTCAGCGGCGACGCCGCGGCGACGCTGGCCGAGTATCCGATGCTCAAGGCGCTCGTCTACTGGAACAGCATCCACAAGGTGAACGCACGCATCGACAACACCACCGCCAAGGGGCGGGCGTACGGTGACGCATACCGGGAGTTCGCCAACCAGCCGGTGTTCAACGCGATGACACCGGACGGCGCTCCCTGAGATTCCGGCAACCCCGACCCGCCGCCGGTTCCGACCGGCGGCGGGAACACCCTCCTACACTTGCCCCATGTCATCGTCCCCCCTGCTGGTGACCGGTCTCCCGCGAAGCGGGACGAGTTGGACCGGCAAGATGCTCGAAGCGTCCGGCGAAGTCGTGTACGTCAACGAACCGATGAGTCTCAGTCGCCCGCCCGGCGGTTCGCCCGGGGTGCTGAACGCCCGGGTCGAGCACCGTTTCCAGTACGTCGACCCCGATGACGATGCGATCTGGCGTTCGGCGTTCGCCGACACGACCACGTTGCGGTTCCATCCGCTCGCCGAGTTGCGGGCGGTCCGGCACCCGTACCACCTCGCACGAGGGATCAAGTACGGAGTCGGTTTCACGCTCGGAGCGCGCCGCGGCCGACGAGCCATGCTCGACGACCCCAACGCCGTGTTCTCCGCGCGGTGGCTGACCGAGCGAGTCGGGGTGCGGACCGTCGTCGTGGTCAGAGACCCGGTCGGGCTCATCGGTAGCTGGCGGCAGCTCGGTTGGCGGCCCCACCTCGACGCGCTGCTCGCGCAGCCGGCGTTGATCCGGGATCATCTCGGCGAGGACGTCGACCGGATCCGCTCGGCGGTCGAGTCGGGCGACTGGCTGACGCAGATGTGCTGTCTCTGGAACGTCGGGCACCGTGTGATCGACGAGTTCCGCGAGCTCGACGGCATCACCGTCTGGCGCTACGAGGACCTCGCGAGCGATCCGCTCGGTCAGTTCGAGCAGCTGTACGACTGGTTCGGGTTGACCTGGTCCGAGCGAGCCCGCAGCACGATCGACGATGCCACGAGCGCATCGGACGACCGTCACCGAGGTTTTGCGTGGAACGGCTGGTCCCGCACGGCGTTCCGCCGGATGGACAGCAAGGCCTCGGTCGGCCGTGTCGACCGCCGACTGAACCCCGACGAGGCCGATCGAGTGCGGGCGGCGACCGCCGATCTGCTCGATCGGTTCCCGCGCCGAGTCGCCGACACCCCGTCCGACTGATCCGCACCCTCCTGCAGATAATCGCCCGACGGGCGGGAAACTTCTGTTTATAGTAAGGGTGTTATTGGGGGCACGGACGCTGCGTCGTGGTTGGGGAGCGGTCGCCACGTTCCGTGGTCGAACACGGACGGGAGCAACCAAATGGACACGCACGACCAGGAGCGGTCGGGCCCGGGCAGGATCGCGATCGGATCGATCGTCATCGCCACCACACTCGCCGGCGGTATCGCCGTGGGCTCCGGGCAGGCCCTTGCTGCGACGTCGATCGTGGCCGCGTACGAGATGGACGAATCGTCGTCCGCCTCGGTCCTGCACGACTCAGGCCCGTACGGCCTCCACGGCACCATCGGCGACGATGTGATGACCGGCGTCGACTACGACGGCGCGACCGGGTATCGGTGGCGATTCACGCCGCCGAACGCGCCGCCGGCGATGCCGGAGCGAATCGTCAACGTGCCCTCGAGTCCGGCCCTGAACCCCGACGGTCAGGACTACGCCGTCGAGTTCCGGTATCGAACGACCCAGAACTTCGGCAACGTCGTGCAGAAGGGACAGAACAAGACCTGGGGCGGCTATTTCAAGTTCGAACAGCCGAACGGACGGATGACCTGTCTCTTCAAAGGGGGCAACGGCCGCCAGCGCGCCGTGCGGTCTCCGATCGAGACCAACGACGGTGAATGGCACGTCATCCGCTGCGAGCGGTCGAGTTGGGGCATTCGTCTTTATGTCGACGGTGTCAAGGTGCGCCAGTTGCGCGGCTCGACCGGCACGATCTCGAACGACAAGCCGCTTTCGATCGGCGGCAAGTCCGTGTGCGATCAGGGCGAGGTGACGTGCGACTACTTCACGGGCGAGATCGACTACGTCCGCATCGAAAAGGAGGGTTCGACGCCGCCACCGCCACCGCCGCCACCGCCGCCGCCACCACCGCCACCACCGGTCAACGAGGCACCGGTCGCATCGTTCACGATGTCGTGTGATGATCTCGCCTGTTC
>CAXAWD010000135.1:0-8369 GCA_963972325.1 uncultured Acidimicrobiaceae bacterium | reverse complement strand
CTTGCTGTGCTTGGGGCACTCGAGCTCCTTCTCGTCGCACCAGACCTCGCCTTCGGACAGCGACACGTTGGCGTGGCTGCAGACGTCGCCGATCGCGTAGACGTCGTCGCCGATGCGGACGACGGCGACGGCCACACCGCCGATGTCGAACTGACGGGCGGTACCGGGCTCGATGTCGTCGAGCGCACAGACGGCGGTGGTTGCGGTGCTCATGAGGTGGCCTCCTCGTCGGTGGCGCCGATGTTCAGTTTCGCTGCCACCCGGGCCCGCAACTCGGCGGCGAGATCGTGTGCCGGCAACTGCGACAGCACCTCGTCGAAGAACCCGAGCACGACGAGCCGTTCGGCGATCTCGGGCTGCACACCGCGGCTCTCGAGGTAGAAGCGCTGATCTTCGTCGATCGGACCGACGGTGGACGCGTGCGAGCACTTGACGTCGTTGGTGCGGATGTCCAGGTTGGGCACGCTCTCGGCCCAGGCCCCTTCGGACAGCGTGAGGTTGCGGTTGGTCTGATACGCCGCGGTGCCGTCGGCGTGCTCGCGGATCTTGATCAGCCCCGTGTAGACGCTGGCGGCATGGTCTTGCACCGCGCCCTTGAACAGCAGATCGCTGTTGGTGTTGGGCGCATCGTGATCTTGCGTGGTACGGAAGTCGTGCATCTGGTCGCCGCCCGCGAAGTACAGCGCGACCTGGCGAGTGGATGCACCCCGGCCGGAGACCCGGGCATCGGTGCTCACCCGGGCGTAGTCGCCGCCGAGCGCCACCGTGGCGAGCAACGTCTGTGAATCGCGCTGGCCGACCGCCTGCTGGTTGCCGATCGACCACGCCTGCTCACTCAGCTCGTTGACCGCGAGGTAGTTGACACGGGCAGCCTGGCCGACCGCCATCTGGAGGACCGGCAGGGCGAGTGCGGCGCCGTCGGCGGCGGAAACGAACCGTTCGACGATCGTGACCTCGCTGTTGTCGCCCGCTTCGACGACGAGCCGTGGCGAGACGAGTGCCCCGTCGGCCGGCACGGTGTGCGTGATGACGATCGAACCGTCGACGACGGTGTTGGCCGGCACGACGACCCGCACCTGTGACGCCGAGCGGAGATTGATCGCGGCGAACACGTCGGGCGTGTCGTCGGGGAAGAGATCGACCGGCTCCCCGCCGATCTCCACGAGGTCGGTCGGGCCACTGACGGTCGGGGTGATGTCGACGGGGTGGAACGCCGTCAGATCGAGGTCACCGATCCGGCTGTACCGCCAGATTTCCTCGTCGGCCGTCGGAAGTTCGATCGCGGCGAGATGGTCGAGGTCCAGCATGGTCATCGCGGGGGAATTCTACTACCGCCGTAGTGGAAATCCGACCGGTCACCGATTGCGGCGACGCTTGAGGAACCGGCGCAGGCCTCGCGACCGGCGTTCCTCGGCGAGTTGCTCCTCGCCGACCTCGGCCATGATGCGCGCACCGGCCTGGTTGAGGATGTCTTCGGCCTCGTCGAGCAGCGCGGCGGCCGAGCCGTCTTCGACGGAGTCGGGCTCGGGCGGCGTGGGCGGCACGATCAACGAACCGTGCGTCCAGGCCTGATCGGCGAGGCGCCGCTCGTACCCGGGGCAGTCGTCGGGGCAACGCCACGGGGCGTCGGGAGCGAGGTCGAGGTTGCACTTCCGGACGGTGTCGCCGTTCGGGTACGTGCGACTCTCGAAGTTCTTGCACTCCGTCCGCATCGGCATGCCACCGAGCCTACCGACCCATCGCCCCCGGAGTCCGGCGCTCACCGGGAACGCGCAGGTCGGCCGTCAGTCGACGGAGTCGGGATACAGCCCGGCGATGTCGGGGTAGCCGACGGTGCCCGGCAACGTGTCGGGGTCGGGGCACGGGTTCGGCACCGGGTCGCCCGGACGCAGCGGCTGGGCGCACGGTCGATCGTCGAATGCCCGCACGTGCCGGGAGATCCAGTCGGCGACACCCCAGGAACCGAACGTGGTCTCGTGCACGCCGTCGCTGTGGAACCAGTTCGACGTGTTCGCCGTGTAGATGTCGAAGTACCACCGTCGCACCTCGGGGTATGCGCCCGATGCGAGCTTCTCGCCGATGATCCGGTTCATCTCGCCGTAGTTGGAGCGCGTGCCACCGCTGCTCGGCAGCGTGTAGCCGACGTGCGAGCGGTAGTCGACCCACACGATGTGGTGGAAACCCTGCCGGCGGGCGGTGTCGACCACGACGTCGAAGTCGTCGGCGAACCGTTCGTGCCAGTCGTTGTACCCGGTCATCACGACGAGGATGTCGTCGATGCCCGCAGGAGGCAGCGTCTGGATCTCCGACACGACCGTGCGCGGCGCGTACCCCTCACGGCCACGACACGACCACTGCACCAGCCGCCGGCACGACTCCAGGCGGGCGTCGACCTCGAACCCCTGCAGACCGTCCAACGCCCCGTTCCACCGCATGCCGGCGCTCGCCGAGTCACCGATGATCGTGACGCGCCGGTCGGCCGGCGGAGAGTTCTCGGGCACGGGGCGGCGCGCATCGAGCGGATCGCCCGTGAACCAACCCGTCACGTCGACGACGAGTTCGGTCGAGTCGAGTGCGAACACGGTGATACCCCGCTCGGACACTGCGGTCGTGGCGAGGTTGGCGACGGTGCGTCCGGGCCGGTCGTAGTTGAGCGTGGACGTGGCCGGCCGAGGTGTGCCCGCCGGGTACACCTCGACGTAGCCGGCGTCCTCGGTCTCGGTCACGGTGACATTGGCCGCGACGGCGCCGACCGGGCCTCCGGTCAGCACCTCGACCGAGAACTCGCGGGCACCGCCGGCCCACAGGCGCGGGCCACCGGACGTGCCGTACGGCTCGCGCGTGTCGACCAGTCGGGTCGGCTGTTCGGAGACGAAGAGACCGCTCGAGGACGACGTAGCCGACGGGCCGGTGTAGTAGCCGACCACGTCGACGATCACATGGTTGCCGCGCAGTGTGTAGACGTCGATGTCACCGTTGCGAGCGGGGACGATCGCCGCCGCGGCGCGGGTCTGACCGGCAGCGTCGACGTTCAGCGACGATGCGAGTGGGAGCTTCCGACCGGCGGCGAACGCCGTGAACACGTCGGGACCGTCGGTCTCGGTGGTCGTCAGGTTGACCGCGACCGCCACCGCGTCGTCGGGCACGTCGAGGCCATCGGTGCGCACCCTGACCGTCGAGTTCGACCTCGGCCGTCCGGTGTCGCGCGTGTCGGTGACCCGGGTCGGCTCGATCGGCACGAACCGCCCTGCCCGCGCCTCGCCGGACGACGCCGGGACGTAGGCACCGCTGACGTCGAGCATGATGTCGGGGGCCACCAGCGAATACACGGTGACGGATCCTGCACCCAGTTGCAGCAGCTGGAGGTTGGCGATGACCTCGCCGGGCTGGAAGTTGACGCTCGACGCATTGGGCCGCGGCGTGCCGGTCGGATACCCGACCGCGAATCCGGGGGCAGCCGGTTGCACGGCGGTGATCGTCACGGCGACCGCGGTGGCGTCGTCCGGGACACCACACCGGCCGGCCACCCGGATGTCGACGGTGTCATCGGTGCCGAGACGATCACCCTCGCGGGTGTCGAGGAGGCGGCACGGTGTCACCGGTTCGAACGCGGCCGGGGCCGTGGTTGCCGCCTCGGCGGTCGGGACACCGACAGCGGGGACATCCACGGCGACGGCCGCGGCCGACACGACGACAGCGACGAACGCGCTCCATGCGAGCAGCGTCGCGGCTCTGGACCTTCGCTGGGCACTCTTCACGGACATCACTCCTGTATCGACAGCGCCCGCTTCGAGGTTGAGGCGGGCACAGCGCCCGCAGGCCGGATCAGCCGACCGAGCCTTCCATCTGGAGTTCGATCAGGCGGCTCCACTCGACCGCGTACTCCATCGGCAGGGTTTTGGTGATCGGCTCGATGAAGCCGTTGACGACCATCCCCATCGCCTGCTCCTCGGAGAGGCCGCGGCTCGTCAGGTAGAAGATCTGCTCGTCGGCGATCTTCGACACGGTGGCCTCGTGACCGATCTGGGCGTCACGCTCGCCGATCTCCATGTACGGCAGCGTCTTGGACACCGAGTCTTCGTCGAGGATCAAGGCGTCGCACTCGACGTGGCTCTTGGCGCCGGTGGCCCCCTCGTCGACCCGCACGAGCCCGCGGTACGTGGTGATGCCGCCGTCCTTGCTGATCGACTTCGACACGATCTTCGACGTGGTGTTGGGCGCCGCGTGCACCATCTTGGCGCCGGCGTCCTGGTGCTGGCCCTCGCCGGCGTAGGCGACCGAGAGCACCTCACCGGTGGCACCTTCGCCGACCAGGTACACGGCCGGGTACTTCATGGTGAGCTTGGAACCGATGTTGCCGTCGATCCACTCCATGTGGCCGCCGGCCTCGACCCGCGACCGCTTGGTGACGAGGTTGTAGACGTTGGGCGACCAGTTCTGGATCGTGGTGTAGGTGACCCGGGCGTTGGGCTTGACGACGATCTCGACGACGGCCGAGTGCAGCGAGTCCTTGGTGTAGACCGGGGCCGAGCAGCCCTCGATGTAGTGGACCTTGGAGCCTTCGTCGGCGATGATCAGCGTGCGCTCGAACTGCCCGGCCGACTCGGAGTTGATCCGGAAGTACGCCTGCAACGGCATCTCGACCTCGACACCGGGCGGCACGTAGATGAACGAGCCACCCGACCACACCGACGTGTTGAGCGCCGCGAACTTGTTGTCGCCGGGTGGGATCACGGTGCCGAAGTACTCCTTGACCAGCTCGGGGTACTCGCGCAGCGCCGTGTCCATGTCGCAGAACAGGATCCCCTGGGCCTCCAGGTCCTCACGGTTCTTGTGGTACACGACCTCGGATTCGTACTGCGCGGTGACGCCGGCGAGGTACTGCCGTTCGGCCTCGGGGATGCCGAGCTTCTCGTAGGTGCGCATCATCTCTTCGGGGAGTTCGTCCCACTCGCTGACCTGCTCGCCCTTGGGCCGCAGGTAGTAGTAGATGTCCTGGAAGTCGATGTCGGGCATGTTGACCGCGAACCATTCGGCCATCGGCTTGCGCTCGAACAGGCGCAGGCTGCGCAGCCGCATGTCGGTCATCCAGCGCGGCTCACCCTTCCACCACGAGATCTGCTCGACGACGCCGGGGTTGATGCCCTTCTCGGGTTCGAAGGCGTATTCGACGCCCTCGTCGTTCCAGCCGAGGTCGTACTTGCTGAGGTCGAGATCGAACGAGGTCATGATCAGCTCCGGTGCCGTGCAGTGTGGGCGAATCGAGGGATTTGCACTACCGCCATAGTAACAATCCACGAGCCGATGACCACGGCAGGAGGCCCGAAGCCCGATCGGCGTCGACGCGATGGGGGTTCAGGCGGCGGCTTCGTCGTCGAGATCGTCACGGATCTCGACTCGCGCGGCGATCCGTCCGTCGACCGTGACGTCGAGTTCGGCGTCGCGCGGCGCATCGATCTCGATGAAGATGCACTCGCCAGGGCACACCTCGGCGGCCTTGATCACGTCGGGAACGTTGCGGGGCGCGACCTCGGCGAGGCTGCCGGAACTACCCGGGTCGTTGAGCACCTGCCGGTCTTCCACCACGTAGGCGATGCCGTCCTCGAGGAGGGTGAACACATCGTGGCAGTGGTCGACGCAGAGGCCATCGCCGGTGCAGAGGTCTTGGTCGATCCACACACGCATCGCAGGGGCCAAGCTACCGCCTACCCTGCTCGACGTGTCAGAGCCATCCGCCAAGCGCGTCCCCCACGTCTGGAACCGTCCGACCGGTGAAACCCACGACCACTTCGCCTGGCTGCGCGACCGTGACGACCCCGACACGGTGCGGTACCTCGAGGCCGAGAACGCCCACGCCGACGAATTCTTCGCCGGCCATGCCGGCCTCGTGTCCGAACTGTTCGACGAGATCAAGTCGCGCGTGCAGGAGACCGACGTCGCGGCACCCGTGCCGAAGGCCGACTGGTTCTACTCCGCACGCACCGAGGAGGGGCAGTCGTATCCGATCCACTGCCGTGGCCGGTCGGTGGCCTCGGCCACCGACGAACTCGTCCTCGACCAGAACGCCGAGGCCGAGGGCCACGAGTTCTTCGACCTGGGCGCGTTCGAGATCAGCCCCGACCACCGACTCGTCGCGTGGTCGATGGACACGCGTGGCGACGAGCACTACACGCTGCGGATCCGCGACATCGCCCACCAGCGCGACCTCGACGACGAACTGACCGACACCACGTGGGCAGGGGTCGCGTGGAGTCACGACGGCACGCATCTGTTCTACGTGGAGGCCGACGAGCAGGAACGCCCGTACCGGGTGATGCGCCATCGGCTCGGAACGCCGCAGTCCGACGACGTCGAGGTCTACGCCGACCACGACGAACGGTTCTTCGTCGGCGTCGAGGCCACGCGCAGCGCCGAGTGGATCGTCATCCACACCGGCAGCCGCACCTCGTCGGAGTGCCGGCTCGTCCCGGCCGCCGACCCGACCGCCCCGGCGCAGTGCGTGCGCGAGCGCACCGACGACGTCGAGTACCAGATCGACCACTGGGGCGACCGGTTCGTGATCGTCACCAATGACGACGCCGTCGACTTCCGGGTCATGGAGGCCACCGAGAACGCACCCGGCACCTGGACCGAACTGATCCCCCACCAGGAGGGCCGCCGGATCACCGGTGTCGAACCGTTCGAACGGTTCCTCGCGATCCACGAGTGGAACCGGGCGCAGCCGATGATCCGGGTGCTCGACCGGTCGGGCGAACAACGGGTGCTCGAGATCGATCCGGCGCCGCACGACGTCGGGTTCGGCCCCAACGCGCAATGGGACACCGACGTCGTCCGGCTCACCCACCAGTCGCTCACCACGCCCGCCCGCGTCATCGACGTCGACATGTCGAACGGGGCCATCACCGTCGTCAAGGAGACCCCCACCCCCAACGTCGACCTCGACCGGTACGTCGCGTCCCGACACTGGGCCACCGCCGACGACGGCACCCAGGTGCCCGTCGACGTCGTGCGCCACGTCGACACCCCGCTCGACGGCACGGCCCCGTGCTGCGTCTACGGCTACGGCTCCTACGAGGTGTCGATGGCGCCCTGGTTCTCGGTCGCCCGACTCTCCCTGCTCGACCGCGGCACCGTGTGGGCGCTCGCCCACCCGCGCGGCGGAGGCGAGCTCGGCCGCTCGTGGTATCTCGACGGCAAGCTCCAGGCCAAGCGCAACACGTTCACCGACACGCTCGCCGCGTGCGAACACCTCGCCTCGACCGGCATCGCGAACCGCGATCGCATCGCGATCCGCGGCGGCAGCGCCGGCGGGCTGCTCGTCGGCGCCTGCGTCACGATGGAACCCGAGCGGTTCCGGTCGGCGGTCGCCGAGGTGCCGTTCGTCGACGTGGTGACCACGATGAGCGACGCGAGCCTGCCGCTCACCGTGACCGAGTGGGAGGAGTGGGGCGACCCGCGCTCCGAGCCCGCCGCGTCGTACATCGAGAACTACTCCCCCTACGACAACACCACCCCCGGCGACTATCCGGCGCTGATGATCACCGCCGGTCTCAACGACCCGCGGGTGAGCTACCACGAACCCGCCAAATGGACCGCTCGGCTGCGCGAGGTCCGCACCAACGACGCTCCGCTGATCCTCCGTACGGAGATGGGTGCGGGCCACGCCGGGCCGAGCGGACGCTACGAGGCGTGGCGCGACGAAGCGCGGGTGCTCACCTTCCTGCTGGTCACGACCTGACGGTCAGAACAGCGCGAGCACGGCCAGCACCAGCAACCCGGCGTTGCGGAGCAGATGGGTCGGCCCGATCGGTTCGGCCGACCACGCACCGAAACAGGCGCACGCCGGCCGGCGCCCCTGCGACAACCGCAGCGCGATCAGTCCGCTGAACGCGACCAGCAGCACGATCGCCGCGATCGCCGCGACCGGCCGAGCCAGCTGCAACACGAGCGCGGCACCGACCGCGACTTCGAGCCACGGCAGCACCGGAACGACCACGGCCGGAGCACCGAGGCCCGCGGCCTGTGCGGGCCAGGCCCGACCGGCCGCGAGTTTGGAGCCGCCGGCCACGAGGAACGCTGCGCCGACGACGATCGAGGCGACCAGCGCGGCGATGTTCACGAGCCGACGTGGAGCGTGAGGCCCTCGCTCGCGGCGACCACGTCGGTGCCGGTGCCGCCACACCGCTGTCGCACCGAGGCGAGCGCGGCATCGATCTGGTCGTCGTCGTGACTCGGGTCGTGGTGGAACAGCGCGAGCTGTTTCACCCGAGAGGTGACGGCGATCCACGCCGCGTACTCCGCCGTGCAGTGCCCCCAGTTGGCCTTGCGTTCGAACTCGACTCGGTCGTACTGCGCGTCGTGGATCGGGA
>CAXAWD010000134.1:0-8374 GCA_963972325.1 uncultured Acidimicrobiaceae bacterium | reverse complement strand
CAGGCCGAACTCGAACGTCACGCGTCCGCCGTCGTGGCCGAGGTCGATCGGCTGCGTGAGGAGGGCCAGCGTGAGCGGGCCGAGATGCGCCAGGAGTTCCGCGAGCAGATCGCGTCGATCGCCGCGGCGGTCGACCAGAACCAGTCCAAGGCGGCGGCGTACACCGATCAGAGCCGTTCGACGATCGAGCAGAAGATCGCCGACGCCGAGGCGCGGCAGACCCGCCGGCTCGACGATGCGACGTCGGGTCTCGACGGGTTGGTCACCGAGGCGGTTCGCCCGGTGGTCGGTGATCTGCGAGACGAGTACGAGGCGATGTCGCGCAAGGTCGACGGCCTCGACACCAACCTGCGCAAGTTCGACGAGCAGGCGGCTCGCATGGTCACCTACTTCAACGACGTGTCGTCGCAGATGGAGGCCAAGCAAGACGAGCTCGGTGCCGCACTGAAAAACGACATCGCCGACCAGCTCGCCTCGCTGAAGCAGCTGGTCGAGGAGAACGATTCGGCGGTCCGCCGGTTCCAGAACGAGGTCGGCCAGTCGGTGTCGTCCAAGATGAACGACGCCGAGGACCGGTTCAACAACCGGCTGCTCGCTGCCGAGAGCCGCATGAAGGAAGACGCCGGTCAGCAGATCGCCGACATCCAGGCGCACGTCGGTCGGGTCAGCAGCGGGCTCGACGACACGATGGCGGTGCTCAACGAGCGGATCGCGAAGTTCGAAGATCGCTTCGTCGAGACCGATCGCCGCATCGAGGGGTTGGCCAAGTCGGTCGAGGGCATCGACGAAGAGGCCCTCGACGAACTCAAGGACAAGATGTCGAGTGCCGCCGGTGAGGCGATGCTCGTCCGCATCGAGATGGAGCGCTTGGAGAAGAGCGTCGCCGAGAAGACCGATGGTCTCGTGGTGCGCATGACCGACGTCGAGACGCAGCTGCAAGACGCCACGATGGACGTGTCCACGGCCGTGCAGCTCGATCGGCTCGAGGAGATCGAGCGTTCGTTGCTCGAGCTCGATCCGAACCAATTCGTGCGCAAGGACGAAACGTCGAACGAATCAGTGAAGAACGACGCCACGGATGCCGATGGAGACGTCGGCGTGTCCAGTGACGGATACGAGATGTAACGGGGACCATCGATGGCACTGCGCAAGAGCAAAGACGACAAACGAGCACCCGAGGCAGCCGAGGCCGGCGCGCCCGCCGGTGCCGTCGCCGTCGAGGAGCGTCCCGGTGAGAGCGTCGAAGAGTGCGTGGCACTCGGGCAGGCGTTGGTCGAAGGCGGCCATCTCGCCAGCGAGTCGCTCGCCGAGGCGCTGACCGACGGCAAGGGCGACCTGTGGCAGTTCGGCAACGTGGCGCTCACCAAGTACGGCGTCGGTCGTCGTGAGTACGCGGCGGCGCTGGGTCAGGCGTGTGGTCTGCCGGTGGCCAACACCCAGGAGACCGAGGCCAACGTCGACATCGCCGAGCAGGTCGACGAGACCGCGGCCCGCAAGTTCTATTTCGTGCCGGTGGCCGAGCACGACGGCAAGATCGTCGTCTGGGGCGCCGATTGTTCGCCGGCCAAGCGTGATGCGGCCGAGGCTGCGGCCGGCAAGAAGTTCGAGTGGTTCGCCACCGACCCGAAGACGGTCACGTCGTACATGGAGCAGATGTGGCGCTCCGATGCCGACATCGGTCGGTTGGTCGCCACGTTCCAGGAGGCCGACGCCGCCAGCCAGGCCGGCGAGGAGGCGCTCAACGAGGTCAGTCTCGACGATCAGGCCCCGGTGGTGCAGCTCGTGTCGCGGATCGTCGGTCAGGCGTTGCGCGACCGTGCGTCCGACATCCACATCGAGCCGCTCGACAAGGAAGTTCGTGTCCGGTACCGCATCGACGGTCAGTTGGTCGAGGCGGTGCGGTTGCCGAACTCGGCCCACAACCCGCTCGTCAGCCGTCTGAAGATCATGTCGGCGATGAACATCGTCGAGAAGCGTGCACCCCAGGACGGCCAGTTCTCCACCGTGGTCGACGGTCGCCCGCTCGACGTTCGTGTGTCCACCGTCGCCACCGTGTTCGGTGAGAAGGTCGTCATGCGTCTGCTCGACAAGAGCAAGTCGATGGTGGGTCTGCACGAGCTCGGTATGCCGCGCGAGACCTACAACACCTATTCGAAGATCGTGCACGCGCCGTACGGCATGGTGATCTGTGCGGGGCCGACCGGTGCCGGTAAGACCACGACGCTGTATGCGACGTTGCTCGAGATCAACTCGGGCGGCAAGAACGTCACCACGATCGAAGACCCGGTCGAGTACGTGTTCCCGGGTATCAACCAGGTGGGCACCAACGAGCGTGCCGGCCTCACGTTCGCCACCGGCCTCAAGGCTCTCCTCCGACAGGACCCCGACGTCATCCTCGTCGGTGAGGTCCGCGACGCCGACACCGCCCGCATCGCGGTGCAGTCGGCGCTCACCGGTCACTTCGTGCTCTCGTCCCTCCACGGCAACGACTCGGTCGCCGCCGTGCACCGTCTGCTCGACATGGGCATCGAGGCGTTCCTCGTCGCGTCGGCCGTGGTGTCGCAGCGTCTCGTGCGCCGCCTGTGCGACAACTGCAAGGAGGAGTACGAGCCCACGGCCGACGAGATCGCCGTGTTCCGCCAGCATTCGGGTGGTTCCGACAAGGTCCACTTCTTCCGTGGCAAGGGGTGCAGCTACTGCTCCAACACCGGTTTCCACGGTCGTATCGGTGTGTACGAGTTGCTCAAGATCACGCCCGAGTTGCGTCGTCTGATCGTCGGCTGGGCCACCACCGAAGAGCTGCGCCGTCTCGCCGTTGCCCAGGGCATGCGCACGATGTTGCGTGAAGCCATGCAGTTGGTGGAAGACGACGTCACCACCATTCCCGAGGTCGTCAAGACCCTGTTCGCCTCATGATTTTCGCCTTTCTCACCCTCCGGAGCATGTGATGCCCAAGTTCGCTTATTCCGCCATCGATTCGACCGGCGCCGAGATCGAAGGCACCACCAAGGCCGACACGATCGGCACGGCCCGCACGTTGCTGGTCGAGCAGAACCTCTTCCCGATCAAGATCGAGGAGTCCCGCGGGATGCTCGATTTCGAGCTGACCAAGGAAAAGGTCAAGAAGAAGAACCTGATGAACTTCACGCGCCAGCTGGCGGTGTTCGTCAAGGCGGGTATCCCGATCACCGACGCGCTCACCACGATCGCCGACGAGTCGACCGACGTCGCGTTGCGTCGTGCGTTGACCGAGATGGTCGACGACCTCCGCAACGGCGGGTTGTTCTCGGCGGCGGCGGCGCAGCACCCGCAGGTGTTCCCCAACTACTACGTCGGCATCCTCCAGGCCGCCGAGTTGACCGGTCGTCTGGACGAGTCGCTCGATTCGTTGGCCGAGTTCATCAAGCGTGAGATGGACACCCGTTCCAAGGTGGTCGGTGCGCTGGCCTATCCGTTGGTCGTCATGTCGATGTCGCTCGTGACCGTGGTCATCCTGGCCGGTTACGTGTTGCCGCAGTTCAAGCCGTTGTTCGAAGACCTCGACGCGGAGTTGCCGTTGCCGACCCGGATGATGTTGTTCGTGGCTCGGTTCTTCACCGACCTCTGGTACATCACCGCGATCGCCATGTTGTTGTTCCTCGCGATGGTCGCGTTCTTCGCGATGCATCCGACGGGCAAGGAGCTCTGGCAACGGATCTCGCTGAAGATCCCGGTGATCGGCGGCATCATCGAGTACGCGATCCTCGAACGGTTCTGCGCCGTGCTCGGCACGATGCTGGTGGCCGGTGTTGCCGTGCCGTCGGCAATGGAGACCACGACCGAGGCGGTCGCCAACGTGGTGTATCGAGAACAGCTCGACATCGCTCGCCAGCAGATGCTGGAGGGTTCGGGGTTCACCCAGCCGTTGATCGAGACCGAGTTGTTCCCGGGTGCCGCCCGTCAGATGTTCAAGGTCGGCGAAGAGACCGGAACGCTCGACCAGCAGCTCGAGGTTGCCGGCGAGTACTTCAACCGTGAGCTCGAGTTCCGCATCCAGCGGTTCACCACCATGTTCGAGCCGATCATGATCATCTTCGTGGGTGTGATCGTCGGTTTCGTCGCGATCGCCCTCGTGTCGGCCATGTACGGCGTGTTGAACGGTGTGAAGGAAGACGTGTGATCAGCCGTGCCAGATCAGATCGACGGTCGCTTGGCCGATGAACACGGCCACCACGGTGCCGACGGCCAGGAACGGGCCGAACGGCAGTGCGGTCTTGCGTCCGGCTTTGCCGACGCCCATCGCCACCACGCCGACCACGGCGCCGAGCAGGAAGCCGAAGAACAATCCGATCGGCACGATGCCCGGGTTGAGGTAGCCGAGGTGCATGCCGAGCAGCGGGGCGAGGCGCACGTCGCCGTCGCCCATGCCGCCTCGGCTGGCCACGTACACGAGCCCCATGAACGCCAGTGCGATGCCGGCGCCGAGCGCGGCCTGCCAGATGCGTTCGGGTTCGTCGTTCACGAGTGCGGCCAGCACCAGGAACGGGGCGCTGAGCGCCATGGCCGTGTAGGTGATCTCGCGCGGCAGCCGAAACGTGTGCAGGTCGATCCACACCAGTGCCACGAGCGCGGCGGCCAGCACACAGAACGCGATCAGTGCGAGGTCGGCGCCGAACTTCAGGCCGAACAGCACGAACAGGGCGGCGTTGGCCGTCTCGATGATCAGCGGTTCGGTACCGATCGGGTTGCCGCAGTGTCGGCACTTGCCTCGCAGTACCAGCCAGCTTCCGATCGGCACCAGATCCGGTGCCGTCAGTCGGTTCCCGCACGCGCCGCACGCGCTCGGGGGCTGCACCACCGATCCGCCATTCGGCACGCGATCGACCACGACGGTCAAGAACGAGCCGATCAACAACCCCATCACGGCGCAGGCAACAAGAACCAGTGTCGTTTCCATCTCGTCAGCACGCTAGGCCCCACGGGTCGTCGCGGAAGGGAACTCTGATGTTCGATCCAGATCCAGTACTCGTCACCTTGTTGCAGGCCACCGTCAACAGCGGTGCCTCCGACCTCCACCTGACGGTGGGCCGTGCGCCGACCGCTCGCCGTGACGGCACGCTCGTGAGCTTCGAAAACGTGAAGTCGCTCGAGAACGCCGACACCGAGCGGATGGTGATGTCGCTGCTCGACGACAAGCAGAAGCGCGAGCTCCACGAGAACTACCAGGTCGACTTCTCGTTCGGCATCTCGGGTCTCGGTCGTTTCCGTGCCAACGCCTACAACCAGCGCAACTCGCTGGCGCTGGCGTTGCGCGTCATCCCGTTCCGGGTGCGTTCGCTCGAAGAGCTCGGCGCTCCTCGTTCGGTCACCACGCTGCTCAACCGTCCGTACGGTCTGGTGTTGGCGGTGGGTCCGACCGGTTCGGGTAAGTCGACCACGTTGGCGGCGATGATCGACCGGATCAACGAGACCAAGCCGGTGCACATCCTCACCATCGAAGACCCGGTCGAGTATCTGCACCATCACAAGGTCGCGATGGTCAACCAGCGTGAGGTCGGCACCGATGCGATCTCGTTCGAGCAGGGCCTGCGTTCTGCGCTTCGTGAAGACCCCGACGTCGTGCTCCTCGGCGAGATGCGAGATCTGGAGTCGATCCAGATCGCACTCAGCCTGGCCGAGACGGGTCACCTCGTGTTCGCCACGCTGCACACGAACGACGCGTCGCAGGCGCTCGACCGCATGATCGACGTGTTCCCGTCCGACAAGCGTGACCAGATCCAGACGATGCTCGCCGGTGCACTCCAGGGTGTGTTGTCGCAGCGTCTGTTGCCGGCCATCAGCGGTGGTCGTGTCGCGGCGTACGAGGTGCTGATGGGTACCGAAGCGGTGCGCAACCTGGTGCGTGAGGGCAAGAGCCGTCAGCTCCGCAACGTGGTCGCCACCGGCGGCCCCGAGGGCATGCAGACGATCGAGATGGACCTCGCTCGTCTGGTCACGTCGGGTCTCGTCACCATGGAGATGGCGCAGTCGATCTCGGCCTACCCGGGCGAGATCCAGGCGCAGGTGTCCACGTTGCGTTCGCAGGCGCAGGCGCAGGCCACCGCGGCCTCGGGCCAGGCGGCCACGTCGGGTTCCGGTGTTCGCGCCGGCGACGAGCAGGCGTCGGCGGGTGCCAACGGCGACGGTGACACCAACGAAGCCGGGCAGCCGGCCGAGCCGGCGCCCGCCGGCTGACCATGGCCGGCCCGCGCGACAACCCGTTCAAGTCGATCGGCGGGGTGACGCCGTGCCCGGGTGGCTGGCTGGTGTTGCCGGCCCGCTTGGCCGGGGTCACCACCGTGGCCGAAGAGGCGTTCGTGTTGAAGACGCTGATGGAGGTGTTGGATTACCGGCCGAAGTTCGACTTCATGGCGGTCAACATCCCGTTCGGGTACCCGGAGAAGCCTCAGGGGCAGTATCGCCAGTGCGACATGGAGGCCCGCGAGATGATCGGGTGGCCGCGCCGGGTGAGTTTGCGCCCGGTGCCGTCGCGCCCGGCGTTGTTCGCGAAGAGCCGCAAGCAGGCGATCGAGCTCGAGCCGTGGTTGACCAAGAACGACTTCCGCCATTTCCGGTGGATGAAGGAGGCGGCGACCGAGATCCAGCCGTTCCACAGCCGGTCGGTGTACAGCGGCCATGCCGCGCTGTCGTTCCAGCACATGAACGGTGATCAGCCGCTCAAGACGTCGCCGTATCACGAGGAGGGTCGCCGCGAGCGGCTCGAGATGATTCGCGAGAAGTTGCCGGGCGTCGACGAGGTGATCGAGCGCGTGCCGCCCGAGGGTGCCGGTCAGGTGCACATGTACGAGGCGGCGGCGATGTTGTGGACGGCGCGTCGTGCGTCGGGCCGTGCGATCTCCCGGTTGCCGATGGACCCCGAGTGGGACGAGGGCGGCATCCGCATCGAGTTGGTGCGGTAGCTCAGGTCGTCGACGTCAGCTCAGCGAGAGGCCGGAAACGGGTTCGCCGCGCTGTTCGGCCATGACGGTGTCGAGGAACGCTGCCATCGTGTCGGCGAGTTCGTTCTGGCGTGCGAAGCAGCGTTCGACGGTGGTGGTGAGTTCGTCGATGCGACGCTCGACCGTGCCGACCCGCTCGTTGGCGAGTTCGGTCGACGGGCCGGGCGGGTTGCCGGGCACGTGGTGGTCGGGGTCGGGGTTACGCACCTGTTCGATCAGCCCGATCAGCGTTTCGCGGCTGCGTTCGAGGTCGGATCGGGCCTCGTCGCGAGCGAATTCGGTCTGCTGGCGGGCGATCTCGGCGTGCGCGGCGATGGTTGTGAACTGAGAGTCAACTCGTGCCTTCAGTTCGGACATCTCGGTGCGGAGTTGTTCAACGGTCGTCAAGAGCTCGGCGACGGCCTCGTCGCCGAGAATTCCCCGTTCTCCCAGCGTGTGGTGTGTTTCTCGGCGGTGAAACATGCATGCCTTCTTCACTCGTTGTGGTGATTTCGGCGCTCTGGGCACCTTCAGTCAGGGTTATCGGCACGCTTTCCACTTGTCTTGAACTTTGGAATTCTCTTGGAAAAACATCGTTCCAGACCTAAAGTTGGGCTACCGCAGTGCCGAAGACCACAGTGCGCAACCGGGAGCCTGTCTCACGGTGCGGTAACAACCAGTGAGATAGCTTGCCCATCCTGGGCGGAAGGAAGAAACAACATGAAGAAGCAAGACGAGGGCTTTACGCTCATCGAACTCCTGATCGTGATCGTCATTCTCGGCATCCTGGCCACCGTCGTGGTGTTCTCGGTCCGAGGCATCACCGACCAGGGCCAGGACAGCGCCTGCGCCGCAGACGCCAAGACCGTCGAAGTGGCCATGGAGGCGTACTACGCCCAGTACGGCAGCTCCGCCACCCCGACCCAGACCAACCTGACCGCCTCCGGCCTGCTCCGCGCGGCATCCACCAACACGCACATCAACTCGACCACTGGATTGGTCGAGGGCTCGGGCGACTGCGCCTGATCAGCTCACGCTGAATCACTTCTGACAGTGCCCCGTTGCTTCGGCAGCGGGGCACTGCCGCGCCCGGGATCACGCGCATCCCGCTGGCGGCACATCTAATCTCCACCCGTGGACCCCGAGGAACGAGCGAACGCGACGGACGAACGAGGCCACCCGCAGGAACACTCAACCCAACGACCACCCGCCGGTTCGCTCCTTGGGCTGGCGCTCGGTGTCGGGCTCGTGCGTTGGTTGTTCGCCGCCGACCGTCGTGTGTTTCACATGTTTCCGGACGAGGCCGGCCAAATGGCAATGGCACGTTGGCTCGGTGGCGGGACCCGTTGGAATCTGTTCGATCACAGCACGTGGCAGCCCGGTTTCGCGATCCTGCTGGCACCGATCTACACGGTCGC
>CAXAWD010000133.1:0-8379 GCA_963972325.1 uncultured Acidimicrobiaceae bacterium | reverse complement strand
CCGAGGCCTTAACCGATCTGAAACCGCATGTCGGGCATGCTCAGCTGGGCGATCGTCGAACCGTCGGTGAACTCGGCCATCGAGTGCACGACCGACTGGGGGTGGACCACGACGTCGATGTCGTCGTACGGGACGCCGAAGAGTTCGTGCGCCTCGATCACCTCGAGACCCTTGTTCATCAGCGTGCTGGAATCGACCGTGATCTTCGGGCCCATCGACCACGTCGGATGGTTCAGGGCCTCGGTCACCGTGACCGAGGCGAGGTCGTCGGCCGAGCGGCCACGGAACGGCCCGCCGCTCGCGGTCAGCACGATGCGGCTGATCTCGCTCGCCTCACGCGACGACCGCAGACACTGGTGGACGGCACAGTGTTCGCTGTCGACCGGCACCAGCTCGGCTCCGGGTGTGGCACGCAACGGCTGCACGACGGGCCCGGCCGCGATCAGGCTCTCCTTGTTGGCGAGCCCGAGGCGTTTGCCGGCCCGGAGCGTCTCGGTCGTGACCGAGAGCCCGGCGAAACCGACGACCCCGTTGATGACGACGTCGGCATCGGTGATCAGATCGGCTTGGTCGGCGACGACGTAGGTGTCGGGCAGCTCGGCAGCCACACGTTGCCGGCCCGCCTCGTCGGCGACCGCGACCACGGCCGGCCGGAACTCACGCGCCTGTTCGAGCAGGGCATCCACGGAGCTGCCGACACCGAGCCCGACGACCTCGTACCGGTCGAGCCCTTCGGCGCGGACGACGTCGAGCGTCTGGGTGCCGATCGATCCGGTCGAACCGGCGATCGCAACTCGGACCGGGGTCATCGATGATGCGTCGACTCAGCCGACGTACTTGGTCCAGGGCTCGAGCACCAGCGTCAGGTAGTACACCGCGGGCAGACTGAACAGGAAGCCGTCGAACCGGTCGAGGATGCCGCCGTGCCCCTTGACGATCGACCCGAAGTCTTTGACGTCGAGGTTGCGCTTGAACATGCTCTCGACCAGGTCGCCCATCGGCGCCATGATCGAGATGACGACCGCCAGCGCCAGCAGGTGCCAGTACGACGACCAGGTGGTGCTGCTCTCGCTGATGCCCACGAGCATCAGGGCGATCACGGTGAGCATCGCGCCGCCCATGAACCCCTCGACGGTCTTGTTGGGGCTGATCCAGTGGCGGAGCGGCGTTCGACCCACCGCCGAGCCGACGAAGAGCGCACCCACGTCGTTGGCGACCACGCCGAGCGCGAGCAGGAACAGGGTGTCGGTACCGCGCGACTCGGCGACTTCGAGCAGGCTGCCGGAGTTGGTGGAGAAGCGCAGGATCAGCATCGCGAACGAGCCGAGCAGGCCGATCCAGATGATGCCCAGGGTGGTGATCGACACGTTGGGCATCGGGCCGGCCTCGACGCTCCGGGCGCCGATGAAACTGCCGGCCGTGGCCATGAACCCGAATGCGAACACGAGCGGCAGGGCCCCGACACCGAGCCAGTACGCGGCCAGTGGCGCCGCCACACAGGCGACGATGCCGGGCACGACGGCGGGCCGGTAGCCCTTTTCGGCGACCTTGTCGTAGAACTCGACCGCCGCCAGCCCGAGGATCACGACGATCATCGCTGCGGCGGCAACCGGCTTGTACATCAACGCGGCGATGAATGCCGCTGCCAGCCCGAGACCCACCGCGATGGCGGCGGGCATGTCGCGGCCGGATGTGCGAGGTGCCGGCGGGTGTGTCGGTCGCTGCGGCTGCGGGCCACCGCCGCCGCGACGACGTGAGGTGGACGGCTGACGGCGCGGCATCCCGGACGGGTCGGTACCGATCGTGATGCGACTCGGTTCCTCGGGGACGACCACCGACTCGCCGGTGACGCGTCGGTGTTGGCCCGATACCACGCCGTG
Organism: uncultured Acidimicrobiaceae bacterium; assembly: GCA_963972325.1. Lineage (GTDB taxonomy): Bacteria > Actinomycetota > Acidimicrobiia > Acidimicrobiales > Ilumatobacteraceae > Ilumatobacter. The sequence continues at coordinate 6,499 of CAXAWD010000133.1, read as the reverse complement.
CTCGTCGGTGACACGACGGTGTTGTGCCGTGGGGAGTTGCTCGTCGAGCGGGCCACCTTCGGGCGCCTCGGGCTCGTCGTCCTTCCAGACGGGCGACTCGGACGAGAACGACGACCACACGTCGAGTTCTTCGTCGTCGTCGGACGCGGCCGGCGCGTCGAAGCGAGGGATTTCACCGGTCGGCGGCTCGGTCCAGTGTGGCAACGAACCGGTGTCGCTGTCACCGAAGCTGATCGCGTCGGACTCGCCCGACCCCCGCTCGGAGGCGACCGGTGGCAGGTTCTGCGTCGGCTCGGCGTCGTCGAACAGTGAGCCGAACTCGCTGAAATCGTCGTCGCGGCGACTCCGCCAGCTCTCATCGCTCATCGATTACGTCCCTTCCCCATCAGATGATCAGCTCGGGCCTAGACCTCGAGCAACTCCGCTTCCTTGCGTCCGAACGCCGCGTCGACCAACTCGACGTGATCGGAGGTGATCTTCTCGAGTTCTTTCTCGGCGCGCTCGAGTTCGTCGGCGGAGATCTCGCCGGCCTTCTCGGAAGCCTCCATCGCCTTGCGTGCATCGCGGCGGATGTTGCGAATCGCGATCCGGCCGTCTTCGGACATCGCCTTGACGACCTTGACGTAGTCGCGGCGACGTTCTTCGGTCAGCGGAGGGAAGTTCAGGCGGATGACGACACCGTCGTTGTTCGGCGACACACCGAGGTCGCTGTCACGGATGGCTCGCTCGATCGCGCCGAGGGAACCCCGGTCGTGCGGCTTGACCATCAACATGCGGGCCTCGGGCACCGTGATCGATGCCATCTGCTGAATCGGCACCTGCGTGCCGTAGTACTCGGCCGTCAGGCGTTCGACGAGGGCCGGAGCGGCACGACCGGTACGAATGGTCGAGAATTGGCTTTGTACGTGCTCGACCGCCTTGTCCATCTTGTCCATGGCATCGAGCAGGGTTTCTTCGGTCACGCCGTCCAGCGTAACCAGGGATTGCTCGGCGTGGGGAGATAGCTCGCGAACGAGCCGTCAGTGGATGATCGTGCCGACGTCGCCGCCGCCCAGGATCGTCCGGAGTGCGCCGTCGGCGGACATGTCGAACACCACGATCGGGATCTCGTTGTCGCGGCAGAAGGCGATCGCCGTCGCATCCATGACCTTCAGGTCTTGGTTCATGACGTCCATGTAGTCGATCTCGTCGTACTTGACGGCGTCGCCATTGGTGCGCGGATCGCTGTCGTACACACCGTCGACGCCCGAATGGGTGCCCTTGAGCAACGCATCGGCCTCGATCTCCGCTGCGCGGAGCGCGGCGGCGGTGTCGGTGGTGAAGAACGGGTTCCCGGTACCGGCGGCAAAGATGACGACTCGCCCCTTCTCGAGGTGGCGCATCGCCCGACGCCGAATGTACGCCTCGGCGATCCGGGGCATTTCGATCGCGGACTGCACCCGGGTGGGCTGGCCCCGTCGCTCGAGTGCGTCCTGGAGCGCGAGCGCGTTCATCACGGTGCCGAGCATGCCGATGTGGTCGCTCTGGGTTGCGTCCATGCCCTCCATGGCCCCGGTGCGGCCACGCCAGAAGTTGCCGCCGCCGACCACGACCGCGACGTCGACGCCGAGGTTCTGACGGATGTCGATGATCTCTGCGGCCGTCTGGTCGAGCGTCGGCCCGTCGAGCCCCCGGCCGGACTCACCCGCGAGCGCCTCACCCGACGGCTTGAACACGATCCGCTTCCAGCGAGGCGTCGGCGTCACGGGCTGTTCGTCAGACATCGCCGGAGAGTTTGCCAGATCGACACCGAGCGTCGCGTATCATTCAGGGCGGTGCACGTCCGTACGATGGCGCGATGGCGGTTGGGCGAGAGCACTGGGCGGCGCCGACCGGCGCGCCCGTCGGCACCACCGGGTGGTATCTCGCATCCGATGGCGACTGGTACCGGTCCGATCGCCCACCGGCGCCCGGCTACGTCCTCGCGGACGATGGTCGATGGCACCCGACCTCCGGCGAATCATGGCGATTCTCCGGCTGGGGCCTGGGCCACGTGTGGTGGGGAGTGCTCGCATACGTGGCGGCCGGACTCCTCGGGGGCCTTGCGCTCGTCGCCGTCGAGGCCGTCACGGGTGACCGACCGGCGATCGACGGCCCGGTCACGATCGGTGCTCTGGTCGGCCTCAACGCCGTCGCCCTCGTCGGCGTGGTGGTGCTCGCCACCCGGCTGCACGGCCAGGGCAGTCTTCGGGCGGACTTCGGCCTCGACATACGCCGGTGGGACCCGTTGATCGGGCTCGGGGTCGGACTGGTCGCGCTGATCGTCGCCGGCATCGCCAGCACGGCCATCGACACCGCGTTCGGCGCCGACGAGCCGACGAGCAACGTGCCGGTCGACGATCTCACCTCGTTCGGGACGTTTCTGGTGTTCTTCGTCGCGGTGGCGATCGTCACCCCGGTCGTCGAGGAGTTGTTCTTCCGCGGGTTGCTGTATCGCAGCATTCTCAAGCGGGGACGTTCGCCGCGACGAGCCATCCCGCTCACCACCCTGATCTTCGTGCTCCCACACCTGCCGGCGGTCGACAGCTGGCCCGAGGTGGTGAGCCTGTTCGCATCGATCGGTGTGCTGGGCGCGGGTTTCAATCTCGCCTGCCACTGGACCGGCAACCGGCTGGCGGCGCCGATCACCGCCCACTTCCTCGTCAACGGCCTCGCCGTCATCGCCCTCTACGTCTCGTAGCACAGCCCCGGACGCAACGAAGGCCGCCCCACATGTAGACGGCCCTCGTTCCGTTCATGGTTCTGATTCGGGATCGGATGGTTCGAGTGCAAGGCGCGGTGAGCCCGACCCGCTCACCCCACCGACCCAGACGCGACGAAAGCCGCCTCACATGGAGACGGCCCTCGTTCAGTTCATGGTTCTGACTCGGGATCGGATGGTTCGAGTGCAAGGCGCGGTGAGCCCGAGTTGCCTTGCGGCAACGAGCGGCGAAACGCAACGCCGCCAGGGCGCAAACCGGCGCCGCTCAGCCGATTTCTACTTGGGCGAAGCGGACGATGTCGGCGTCTCCGATGATCTGCTTCACGGACTGCTTATCGTCCTTCGCGTACGGCTGCTCGAGCAGGCACACGTCCTTGAAGAACCCGTTGAGGCGACCCTCGACGATCTTCGGGACGGCCTGTTCGGGCTTGCCCTCGTTGAGCGTGATGGTCTCGAGCGTCTGGCGCTCGGCCTCGACGACATCGGCCGGGACCTCGTCGCGGGTCAGGTACTTCGGACGAGCGAACGCGATGTGCACGGCGATGTCGTGGGCCAGTTCGGCGTTGTCGCCGGTCAGCTCGACGAGAACACCGTTGACGCCGCGGCCACCCTGGATGTGGGCGTACGAACCGACCGTGTTGCCGTCGGCGGCAGCCATGTGGACGACCTCACCGAGCTCGATCTTCTCCTTGAGCGTGATCTTCAGCTCCTCGAGTTCGGCGTCGCGCTCGGCGACGGCCTCGGCACCCTTGGCGAGCACCAGGTCGACGAGCGCGTCGGCCTCGGCCTTGAACTGGTCGGAACCGGCGACGAAGTCGGTCTCGCTCTTGAGCTGCACGATGGCGCCGACGTTGCCGTCGACCTTGAGCGCCACGACGCCCTGGTTGTTGTCGCGGTCGTCGCGCTTGGCGCTGGCCGCCAGGCCCTTCTCGCGGAGCAGCTGCTTGGCGGCTTCGAGGTCGCCGCCCGTCTCCTCGAGGGCCTTCTTGCAGTCCATCATGCCGGCGCCGGTTGCTTCACGCAGCGCCTTGACATCTTGTGCGGTGAATGACATTTGGGGGTGTTCCTCAGCTCTCGTCTTCGGTCTTCTGCTGGCTGGCGGGCTTCGAGAACCCGGCGGCCTCGGCGGCCTCTTCGCTGGCGAACCAGACTTCGGCCACGGTGCGGCCGTAGAAGGGGCTCTCCGGGGTGTGGTACAGCATCGAGTCGGCGTTGCCCTTGATCGGGAAGCCCTCGGGCTGCGCGTCGTCGGCGATGGGAGCGTGCGAGCCCTCGCCGTACGGCGCGTCGGACGCACCCTCGGCGACCGGAGCCGCTGCAGCTGCCTGCACGGTGGTGCCGTCGGTCTCGACGGCTGCACCGTCGGCAACCTCGACATCGGCGGTCGGGGCGGTGCCGTCGGCCGCGTCGGTCGTCGGGCCCTTCTCGGCGGGGGCGGCCTCGGCCGGCTTCTGCTTGCTGGCGGTGAGGCGGGCTTCACGCTCGGCCTGTGCACGAGCCGCTGCGTTGCGGGCCTCGGCCTGGGCCTGGGCGAACGCGGCCTCTTCCTCGGGGCTGCGCTCGGGCTTGGCCTCGACGGCGGCACCTTCGGCGCCGGCGGCCTTCGGACGGCGCTGCGCGATGTAGCGGCCCTCCTCGACGGCGTCGGCGATGACGCGAACGAGCAGGCTGTTGGCGCGGATCGCGTCGTCGTTGCCAGGGATCGGGTACTGGATCACGTCGGGGTCGACGTTGGTGTCGACGATGGCGACGACCGGGATACCGAGCTTGTTGGCCTCGGTGACGGCGATGTGCTCCTTCTTGGTGTCGATCACGAACACGCAGTCGGGCGCCTTCTTCATGTCGCGCAGACCACCGAGGTTGCGCTGGAGCTTGGTGAGCTCACGATCGAGGAGCAGGGCTTCCTTCTTGATCATCGCGTCGAACTCGCCGGACGCCTTCATGCGCTCGTACTCGAGCATCTTGTCGACGCGCTTGGACATGGTTTCGAAGTTGGTGAGCATGCCACCGAGCCAACGCTCGTTGACGTACGGCATGCCGACCTTCTGGGCGTAGCTCTGGACGGGGTCTTGCGCCTGCTTCTTGGTGCCGACGAAGAGGACGTTGCCGCCGTTGGCGACGAGATCGCGGACGAACCCGTAGGCCGTCTCGACGCGGGTGAGCGTCTGCTCGAGGTCGATGATGTAGATGCCGTTGCGCTCGCCGAAGATGAAACGACGCATTTTCGGGTTCCAACGACGGGTCTGGTGCCCGAAGTGAACGCCGGCTTCCAACATCTGACGCATGCTGATGACAGCCATGTGGTGCTCCTTGTTGCGGTTGTCCGACTCGTTCCGGGCGCCGTGGCGACCGCATCTGAGGAACGAGCGGCTGATTCGATGACAGCCCACCGGGTGGTGAGCCGACGAACAAGTGTAGCCAGGTCGGCGGACGATTCGCTCTACACCGTGCAGGTCGGTCGTGGAGGCGGCGGACGGTTGCCCGCGGTTCCGTCGACCGGCACCAACCTCGGGCGCCATGTCAAGCGGCCGAGGTACGGGCCGGGGTCGACATATCGGTCGCCGTCACGAAGCCCCAGATGGAACGCGCCGGCGGCGCGGCCGACGAGTTGCCCACGGGTGACCAGATCGTCGACGTCGAACGACTCGCGTTGCAGATTGCCGTACGTGACCCGACGGCCGTCGCCGTGACGGACGACGACGTAGACGGTGCCGGCAACGCTGCCGGCGAACACCACACGCCCGGTCGCCACGGCCCGAACCGGCGCACCCTGACGGGTGCCGTACTCGACGCCTCGGTTGCCGGGACACCATGCGCACGCGGGCAAACGGAACGGGTCGGTGACGGGAGCGTCGACCGGCGGTGCCCAACAGGGCGCGGCATGGACAGTGCCCGACGGCACGAACACCAGGACGGCGGCGAGCACGGCGCCGACCCGGGCGACAAAGACAGACATGGACAGCCCTCTCGGTTCGGAACGAGGCGGCCCGAGGCCACGAGCGGGGGCCCGAGCGGGCCGACGGGCTGGTCAGCCGACGCCGGCGGCAGCCATGCGCGAACGCAGGTGCAGCACGGACTTGGTGTGAATCTGCGAGACCCGGCTCTCGGTGACGCCGAGGACGTTGCCGATCTCAGCCAGGGTGAGCCCCTCGTCGTAGTACAGGGAGAGCACCAGCTTCTCGCGCTCGGGGAGCTTGAGAATCTCGGACTTCATGATGTCGCGCAGTTCGCGGTCTTCGACGGCGGCGACCGGGTGCTCCATCCCCTCGGACTCGACCGATTCGGGTTCGTAGCCGGCGGCCACCGCACGGTCGAGCGGACCGATCGTGGTGGCTGCGATCGATGCAAGCCAACGGGCGAGCTCGTCGTCGGTGATGTGCAGCTTCTCGGCCAACTCTTCGTCGGTGGGAGCGCGGCCGAACTCGTGCTCGAGCTGCGCGAACGCCTTCTCGACCTCGCGGGCCCGGCTCCGGACCGAACGCGGCACCCAGTCGAGCTGCCGGAGACCGTCGTAGATGGCGCCGCGAATGCGAGGTGCCGCGAAGGTCTCGAACTTGACGGCCCGCTCGGGGTCGTATCGGTCGATCGCATCGATCAACCCGAACACGCCGGAGCTGACGAGGTCGCCCGGGTCGACGCTGTTGGGGAGGCCGGCACCGATACGCCCGGCGACGAACTTCACCAGCGGTGAATAGTGGACGATCAGGTGGTCTCGCGACGCCGCATTCTTGCGATTGAGCCATCGCGTCCAATGCATTG
>CAXAWD010000132.1:0-8513 GCA_963972325.1 uncultured Acidimicrobiaceae bacterium | reverse complement strand
TCGGTGTCGGCGTCGAGACCGAGCACCGAGGCATGGCGTCGCACGCTCTCCCACGCGCCGCGAGCGGTGATACCCATCGCCTTGTGGTCGTAGCCGTCGCTGCCGCCCGACGCGAACGCGTCGCCGAGCCAGAACCCGTACTCGGCCGAAATCTCGTTGGCGATGTCGCTGAACGTCGCCGTGCCCTTGTCGGCGGCGACCACGAGGTACGGGTCGGGGCCGTCGTACCGGAGCACCCGCTCGGGGTGCACGACCCGGCCGTCGACCAGGTTGTCGGTCAGGTCGAGCAGCGCGCTGACGAACAACCGGTAGCAGGCAACGCCCTCGGCCCGGTTCTCCTCGGCAGTGGTCTTCGGCTGCTTGACGACGAACCCACCCTTCGCGCCGACCGGCACGATCACAGCGTTCTTGACCATCTGCGCCTTGACGAGACCGAGCACCTCGGTGCGGTAGTCCTCGGGACGGTCGCTCCATCGCAGGCCACCGCGCGCGATCGGCCCGCCGCGCAGGTGGACTCCCTCGACGCGCTGTGAGCACACGAAGATCTCGTGCGCAGGTCGTGGTTCGGGTAGGTCGGGCACGAGCGACGGGTCGAACTTGAACGCGACCGTCGGCCGTCCTTGGAAGGCGCTCGTCCGTACCGTCGCCTTGATCAACGAACGGAACATCCGGATGATGCGGTCGTCGTCGAGCGACGGCACCTCGTCGAGCGCCGCGAGCAACTCGGAGTCGGCGGTTGCGTAGGCGGCGAGACGCTCGCCGTCGTCGAGCGACGGGTCGAAGCGAGCCTCGAACAGGTCGATCAGCGTCGCCGACAGGTCGGGCAGGCGAGCGAGCGTGCCTTCGACGTACGACTGGCTGAACGTGAAGCCGGTTGGGTGCGCAAACTTCGAGTAGCGGCGCAGGATGTTCCCCTGCCACGACGTCAGCCCCGCCGCCAACACCAGCCGGTTGAATCCGTCGGGCTCGATCTCGCCGAGCAGCAGGCGCTCGAAGGTCGCCGTCATCTCGCGATGGCGGTGGTCGTCGACGGTGACGCCGTCGGGCACCCGCAACCCGATGTCGTAGAAGGGACCGCGCCCGGCGGTGATTCGGAGATGGTGCGGATGCTCGTCGATCGCTCGAACGCCGAGGTTGCCGAGCACCGGGAGCAGCTCACTCAACGCGATGCGACGGCCACGGGTGTACACCCGCATCCGCCACATGGCCGGGTCGTCGTCGTCGCTCGGCGTGAGCGCCGCATGCAACGAGCGGTCGGAGTCGAGCAGTCGGGCGAGGTGCTCGAGGTCGTCGACCGCGGTTTCGGGCTCGACGCTGCTGCGGTACGAGTCGGGCACGGCGTCGGCGAAACGGCCCACCAGCCGACCGGCGGCCATGTCACCCAGTTGTCGTCTGGCAGCGATCTCGAGGCGATCGACCCACGACGTCGTGAGCGCGTCGACGCGGTCGGACAATTCGTCGAGATCGGGTACCTCATCGGTCGACCGCTGCACGGTGAACGTGATCCGCGCCAGGCTGCTGGTGCCGATGAACGACTCGACATCGGCCGTCGGGGCCCCGTACGCGGCACCGACGAACTCGGCGACGCGCTCGGGCAGATCGGCGCTGAAGCGGGCCTTCGGGAGGAACACGAGCACGGTCGACCAGGTGCCCACCGGTTCGGGCACGTCGATGACGCGCACGATCTGACGCTCTTGGAGGTTGACGACCTCGATGACGAGCAATGCCAGCTGGTCGGCGTCGAGCTCGAACACGACGTCGCGCGGCAACGTCTCGAGGACGTTGCGCATCGATCGTCCGGTGTGTGTTTCGGCGCCGTCGGTCGCGAGCCCGAGGACCGCCTTGGCGCGGTCGCCGACCGAAGGGATCGAGAGCGTGCTCTGCCGATACGCCGCCGACGAGAGCAGTCCGACGAAGCGGTCGACGATGTCGGTCCCGCCCGAGCCGGGGTGACGAACGGTGATGGCGGTGAGCCGGCTCGCCCGATGGACCGCCGACTCGCGCGACGAGCGCGCCACGGATACGGCGGGGGCCTTGAGGTCGATCGGCGGATCGACGATGTCGTTGTCGACCGAGAGCCCGAGGTCCGCCTCGTGGAGCCGCGTCACACCCGTGTCGTCGAACGCGAACCGGGAGGCACCCAGGAACACGAAGTTGTCGTCGATCAACCAGCCGAGGAGCGGATCGAGTTGCGCGAGCTCGCCCATTCGATCCCGCATCGGCGCGAAGTCGGCGACGACCCGATGCGTCTGTGCGACCGCCGTCTCCAGGTCGGCCTGCAACGCTGCTGCCGTCACGTCGTCGCACCGGTCGACTTCGACCTGTGTCCACGCCTCGACCGGGCACTCCGGCTCGGTGGCACGGTCGCCCACCGACGTGACGCGGCCCGTGTCGTCACGGCACACGTGCAACATCGGGTGCACGAGCAGATGGGTCGTGACGCCCTGCTGCTCCAGCACGATACGGATCGTGTCGACCAGGAACGGAGCATCGTCGCTGACGATCATCACGAACGAACGGTCGGAGTGCCAACCGTCGCCGTCGGGCGTCACGACCGCGACCTCGACCGCGTCGGGCGGTCTCGTCAACCCCAGATCCCAGTGCCGCGCCGCAGCGGCGAACAGGGCGTCGTCGGTCCGGTCGTCGACGTCGAAATCAGGCAGCTCCCGATAGTACGCCTGGAGGAAACGTGGTAGCGCCACGTCGTCCGGCCGTCGCTCCGTCGCCAACGCCTGCAGGCGTTCGGTGAGCGGTGCGGCGCCGTTGCCGTCCCGCCCGATGTGCTGTGTCATGTCACTCCCCTTGACGGACGAACCCTACGCCCAAACGCGGCCCGTTCGAAGTTGTCTGCAGAACCACGCTGCGGTGGCCGATACTAGGGACTGTGGACGACGTGATCAGGCGCGCTCAGGAGGGCGACGCCGACGCGCTCGCAGCACTCTGGCGCGACTACCAGCATCTCCTCCTCCGCTACTTCCGGGCCAAGGGGATGCCCGAACCGGATGACCTCGCTTCGACGGTCTGGATCGAAGTCGCCACGGGGCTCACGCGCTTCGAGGGCACCGAGCACGACTTCCGACGGTGGTTGTTCACGATCGCCGCCCGGCGCCGCATCGACGACATCCGATCGCTGAAGCGGCGCGAGCAACGGAACGAAACACCGCCGCCGCGCCTGGTCGACACGAGCGCGCCGTCGGCCGGAGACGAGGCCGACCGCGAGCGCGCTCTGGACCGTGCGCTCGAACTGGTCGCGTCGCTGCCGGCCGCGCAGCGCGAGGCGGTGACGCTGCGCATCATCGCGGATCTCGGTATCTCGGAAGTCGCTGCGATCATGGGTCGCCGCGAAGGAACGGTCCGGGTGCTGGTCCACCGTGGCCTCAAACGGCTCTCGGACCAGGTCGATGTAACAGATCGGACTACACGAACGATGTCTTCACCGTGACCGGCAACGACCACAACTCCGACGCGCTCATTGCCGCCTTGCGTCAACCCGCTCTTCCCACAGAGCAGGTCGGCGAGACGGCGGCGGTGGCGGCGATGGTGGAGGCCCAGATGCAGATTCCCGCTGCGTCGAAGCGGCCCCGCACGCGCCGAGGCGTCGCGATTGCCGCAGTCACGGTTGCCAGTTTGGGGCTCGGCGGCCTCGCCGCCGCCGGGCCCGGGATCTTCTCGCCTGCTGCCGATCGGCCCGAACCGTCCGTCCCGCCGGACACCACGGTGCCCGACACAGCGAGCGACCACGACGTCGAGTCGAGCGACGACGGCTCGCCCGACGACACGCCGTCGACAACGCCGTTGCCCGATACCACGTCGGATGACACGTCGGGAACGAGCGGTACCGACGATCCGGCGGCCGGCAGCACCGCCGGCTCGACCGACACCGATGACGGCGGGGCGCCCGGCAAGTCCGCCACCGCACCCGGCCACACCGAAGAGGACGACGGCGACGACGGCGACGAACCCCCCGGGAACTCCGGCAACGCACCCGGCAAGAACAAGGACGGCGACGAATCCCCGGGCAACTCCGGCAACGCACCCGGCCAGACGGGCGACACCCCGGGTCAGTCGGGCCAGACCCCGGGCCAGTCCGACACCGACCCGCCGGGCCAGTCGGGCGACACCCCCGGACAGTCGGGCAGCGCGCCGGGTCAGTCCGGTGAGACGCCGGGACAGTCCGGTGAGGCACCCGGACAGAGCGACGACTCCGACACGACTCCCGGAAACTCGGGTGAGGCCCCCGGCCAGAACAAGGACGACTCCGAGTCCCCGGGCAACTCCGGTGACGCCCCCGGGCAGTCGGGCGAGACGGGCAAACCCGACACGCCATGACCCGCCGGGTGCGGGCCCACAGCGAGGTTCCGCGCCGTTCCGGCCGGTTCGCGACCTGCGTGACACCCGGGCGGTAGCGTCGGTCGAGTGAGTACGCACTCCCACGAACCCCATGGCGGCCACCGTGCCGTGTCCGGCGGGCTGGCCCGAGCCGCGGTGTTCGGCGTGAGCGACGGCCTGGTGTCCAACGTCTCGCTGATTCTCGGCTTCGCCGGGTCCGGCGTCGACAACACCGTGGTGCGCCTCGCCGGCCTCGCCGGCGCCGTCGCCGGCGGCATCTCGATGGCAGCCGGCGAGTGGGTGTCGATCAGCTCACAGAACGATCTGATCAAGCGCGAACTCGCCATCGAGCGCCGCGAGTTGATCCACAATTCCGAGCACGAAACCGAAGAACTCGCCGCCGTCTACGAGTCGCACGGCATGGGCACCGAACGGGCCGCCGCGGCTGCCCACGAGGTGATGCAGCAGCCCGAGATGGCGCTGGCCGTGCACGCCCGCGAAGAACTCGGCGTCGACCCTGATTCGCTGCAGTCGGCCGGGTGGGCCGCCGGCCTGTCGCTCCTGTGCTTCCTGTTCGGTGCGCTCCTTCCCGTCGTCCCCTGGTTCATCGGCGGGGGCAACGCCGCTGCGTGGTCGTCGCTGGGCATCGGCATGGTCACCGCGGCGTTCGTCGGCGGCCTCGTGGCCCGGTTCGCGGAGCGTTCGGTCGTCATCGGCGCCGTTCGCCAGGTGGGCATCGTCGTCGTCGCCTGCGGTATCACGTACCTGATCGGCGAACTCGTCGGCGTCAACCTGGGCGGCTGAGCCGCTCTCTGGCCGCCTCGGCCCTGAGTTCGGCCGCCTCGCGGTGGTCGTCCCACGCGGTCAGGTGACCCATCTTGCGTCCGGGCCGCGGCGCGGTCTTGCCGTACAGATGGAGCGCGGTTCGACCACCCTCGAGCGACGCGGCCCAGGCGGGTTCGCCGTCGTTCCAGAGGTCGCCGAGCAGGTTCACCATCGCGGCCCCCTTCCTCGTCATCGCCACGTCACCCAGCGGGAGACCACACACCGCACGGATCTGTTGCTCGAACTGTGACGTTTGGGCGACGTCGAGCGTCCAGTGCCCGCTGTTGTGCGGACGCGGGGCGATCTCGTTGACGAGCAGGTCGCCGTCGACGACGAAGAACTCGACCGCCAGCACGCCGACGTAGTCGAGTGCATCGGCCACCCCGAGCGCGAGACCGACGGCTCGGTCGGTCAGCCGCCGTGACAGGTGGGCCGGCACGACTGTGAGATCGAGGATGCCGTCGACGTGCGTGTTCTCGGCCACGGGGTAGGCATTGAACCCGCCGTCGCTCGTACGGGCGGCCACGACGCTCACCTCGGCCTGGAGGTCGAGGGCCTGTTCGAGCACGCACGGCACCGAGCCCATCAGCCGCCACGCTGCACGCATCTCGGACGCGTCGGCGACCCCGCGTTGCCCCTTGCCGTCGTAGCCGAGCCGCGCCGTCTTGAGGATCGCCGGGTACGAGATTGCGGGATCGGCATCGGCCGAGTCGACCACGGCGTACGGACCGACCGGGAGCCCCGCGTCGACCAGGAACGCCTTCTCCTTGACGCGGTCCTGGGCGATCGACACCGCCCGGGGCGACGGCGCCACGAGGGTGCGGCGGTCGAGGAAGTCGAGCGCAGCGGCCGGAGGGTTCTCGAACTCGGTGGTGATCACGTCGCACTCGTCGCCGAGTCGGCGGAGCGCGTCCTCGTCGTCGTAGGCGGCGACCAGGTGTTCGTCGGCGACACGTCCGGCCGGTGCGTGCGGATCGGGCTCGAGCACCATCGTGCGATACCCCATCGTGCGGGCGGCGATGACGGCGTACCGGCCGAGCTGGCCGCCGCCGAGCATGCCGACCGTGGCCGGCGGCAGGATCGGAGTGCGTGCGCTCATCCCGGTGGCAACACCGACGCCGCGGCCTGGTCGCGGCGAGCCGTGCGGTAGGCGGCGAGGGCGTCGCGCAGCGCCGGGTCGTCTGCGGCGAGCATCGCCACCGCGAACAGCGCGGCGTTGGTGGCCCCCGCCTCGCCGATCGCGAACGTCGCCGTCGGCACGCCCGCGGGCATCTGCACGATCGACAGCAGGGAGTCCTGCCCGGCCAGATGCCGCGACGCGACGGGCACGCCGAGCACCGGGACGAGGGTCTTCGCCGCGAGCATGCCGGGCAGGTGCGCCGCTCTCCCGGCCCCGGCGATGATCGCCCGCAGGCCGCGGTCGGCTGCGCCGTCGGCGTAGGCGAACATCTCGTCGGGCATCCGATGTGCCGACACGACACGCGCCTCGTGCGCGACGCCGAACTCGGTGAGCACGTCGACGGCCTTGGACATCGTGGGCCAGTCGCTCGACGAGCCCATCACGACGCCGACGACCGGCTGCTCGGTGCTCACAGCCCCACCGCACGCTGACGTTCGGGGGCGACCTTGACGATCACACGCTCGCTGGTGATCGGGTTGTCGTACGGCTTGCCGAAGTAGCGCTGCGACAGCACGTCGATGTGGGCGCGGGCCTCGTCGCCGGTGACGGTTTCGGCGACCCGACCCCGCACCTCGGCGTAGGCGTACGGGTTGTCGGACTTGATGATCGTCACGGTGACGCGAGGGTTCTGTTCGAGCGCCCGGAACTTGGCCCGGTGCGTCTCGGTGTTGAACACGATGTGGTCATCGTCGGCGTCGATCCACATCACGTGACTGGCGATCTCGCCGGACGGCAGGGTCACGCAGACGGTGGCGAAGTTCGTGCCGGTGGTCGCCAGCTCCCGGATCGAGGGTTCGAGCATGATCCGAGACTATGCCGCGCGTGATACACCTTCGGCATGCAGCAGATCAACGTGCTCGGCAGCGAGCTCATGCCGTGTTCGTACGACCCGATGACGGGCTTCTACCGGACCGGGTGTTGCGAGAACCGGGGCGACGACCCCGGCATGCACGTGGTGTGCTGCCGCGTCACCGACGACTTCCTCGCGTTCTCCAAGGAGGCCGGCAACGATCTGTCGACCCCGATGCCGCAGTACGGCTTCGCCGGGTTGTCCGACGGCGACCAGTGGTGCGTGTGCGCCGCCCGCTGGGACGAAGCGCGCGAGGCAGGCCGGGCGTGCCCCGTCGTGCTCGAGAGCACCCACGTGTCGGCGTTGGAGTTCGTCGACCTCGCCGACCTCCGCGCCCACGCCGTGAGCCCCGACTGACTGCCTAGGCCACGGAGCGGATGACCAACGGTGGGTCCATCCGGCATCAGGGGAGCCACAAAACGATGTCGATGGTCCACGTCGAGGGATACTCCTACCGAGAGACCGGGGGACTCGATCATGCGACACGACACAACCGGCGCGATCACGGCGATCCTGATAGCGGGTGCGCTCGGTGCCTGTTCCAACAACACACCACCGGCAGCGGTGGACACGACGACAACGACCCTGGCTGACCCAACACCGTCAGCTGTGACGGCCGAGTCCTCGGTTCCACCACCCGAGTTCATCACCTCGGCCATGGTCGAAGAACACGGCATCCTCACGTGTGGATCGCTCGAGCTGCAAACACTCGAGGAACGCGGATACACCGAAGACGAACTGCGAGCGGTGAATCGAGCGATAACACTTCGCGAACCGCCTCCAGAGCGGCCGGTCAACTATGCCGGGAAGGGCACTCAGGACGGTTACATCCATCTGGCGCTGACGGACCCTGTGCTGAGCAATGTTCTCAGCATGTTCGACACCTACGACTTCCCCGGCGCTCTCGACATGTACTGCTGGGAAACCGCCCCGCACACCCAATCGAACTGGGGCGACGGCTCGTAGACGTCGACACCGGAGTGAGCCGGGCCGGGCGACGCTCAGTCGTCGGCGAGAGCGGCGAGGAGTTCGGTGGGGGTGTCCTTGGGCTTGATCTTCGGCCAGGCCTGTTCGATCTTGCCGTCGGCACCGACGAGGAACGCCGAGCGCTGCACGCCCATGTACTCCTTGCCGTAGTTCTTCTTGAGCACCCACACGCCGTACTTCTCGGCGATCGCATGGTCGAGGTCGCTCACCAGCGTGAAGCCGAGCTCGTACTTGTCGTCGAACTTCTTCAGCTTCGCCGGCTTGTCGGGGCTGATGCCGATGATCACGGTGTCGCCGATGTCGCCCGCGATGTCGCGCAGGCCGCATGCCTGGGTGGTGCAG
>CAXAWD010000131.1:0-8606 GCA_963972325.1 uncultured Acidimicrobiaceae bacterium | reverse complement strand
CCGACCAGCTCGGTGCCCAGCTCGTCGAGTTCGGCTACCGGCGAGAGGAACTCGTCGAACACCGCGGCGAGTTCGCCCGGCGCGGCGCGATCGTCGACGTGTACCCCTCCACCGCCGACGCACCGATCCGCATCGACCTGTGGGGCGACGAGGTCGACCGGCTCACCACGTTCGGGGTCAACGACCAGCGGTCGATCGCCGATCTCGACGAGGCCTTGATCTTCCCCGCCCGCGAGCTGATGCCGACCGACGACGTTCGTGACCGCGCCGCCGCCCTGGTCGGCTCCGAGCCCTGGGGGCGCGAGCAATGGGAGCGCCTCGCCGAGGGCACGCACTTCGACGGCATGGAGTCATGGGTGCCGTGGCTCGTCGACGAGCACGTGCTGCTGACCGACGTGCTGCCCGCCGACGCGAAGACGATCCTGATCGAACCCCGCCGTATGCGCGACCGGGCGGCCGACCTGCTGGCCGAGGAGGACGATCTGGCGAAGGCCCTGGCGTCCACCTGGGCTCGCGACCCCGACAAGGAGTTCCCGCGGCTGCACGCCGATCCCGACCACCTGCTCGCAGCCGGCGACGCCGGGTTCTGGACCATCGACTCGACGCCCGAGTCGCCCGACACGCCGCTCGTCGAGGCCTCGGGGTGGGGG
This sequence comes from uncultured Acidimicrobiaceae bacterium, assembly GCA_963972325.1. Lineage (GTDB taxonomy): Bacteria > Actinomycetota > Acidimicrobiia > Acidimicrobiales > Ilumatobacteraceae > Ilumatobacter. The sequence continues at coordinate 7,956 of CAXAWD010000131.1, read as the reverse complement.
CCGATCGGTGGCGACGGGTCGGGTCTGACCGACCGACTGCGCCGTCTGCTCGCCGACGGCTTCGCGGTGACCGTCGCCGCCGATGGCTCCGGCTCGGCCGATCGTCTCCGGCAGATCCTGCTCGATCAAGACCTCGAGTTCACGGTCGCCCACGACGGCACCGACGTCAGCCGTCCCGGCGGCTACATCACCGTCGCCCCGCTCCATCGCGGGTGCACGGTGCCCAACGCGAAGCTCGCCGTCATCGCCGAGAGCGACCTGACCGGGCGCCGACGGGCGCATCGCAAGGCGCGCACCCGCAAACGCGAGGGCACGACCACCTTCGAAGACCTCACGGCCGGCAACTACGTCGTGCACCACCAGCACGGTGTCGGCAAGTACGAAGGCATGGTCAAGCGCACGATCGGCGGCGTCGAACGCGACTATCTGCTCGTGGCGTACAAGGGCGGCGACAAGCTGTACGTGCCGTCCGACCAGATCGACACGCTGCGCCAGTACGTCGGCGGCGAGGCACCGGCTCTCCACCGTCTCGGCGGGAGCGACTTCGCCAAGGCCAAGGGCAAGGTGCGCTCCGCCGTCCGCGAGATCGCCCAGGAACTCGTGGTGCTGTACCAGAAGCGGGTCAACGCCGAGGGCCACGCCTTCGGGCAGGACACCCCGTGGCAGCGCGAGATGGAGGACGCGTTCCCGTTCGTCGAGACGCCGGACCAGCGCACGGCGATCGAGGAACTGAAGAGCGACATGGAGCGCCCGTTCCCGATGGATCGCTTGATCTGCGGCGACGTCGGGTTCGGTAAGACCGAGGTCGCGATCCGGGCCGCGTTCAAGGCGATCCAGGACGGCAAGCAGGTCGCGGTGCTGGCGCCGACCACGCTGCTCGCCAACCAACACGGCAACACGTTCGCCGACCGGTTCGCGGGCTACCCGATCCGGGTCGAGGTGCTGTCCCGATTCCTCACGGCCGGTCAGGCCAAGCAGGTCATGAAGGATCTCCGGGACGGCGAGATCGACTGCGTCATCGGCACCCATCGGCTGCTCGCGGCCGACGTCACGTTCAAGGACCTCGGCCTGCTGATCGTCGACGAGGAGCAGCGCTTCGGCGTGCAGCACAAAGAGCAGATGAAGAAGCTCAAGACCAACGTCGACGTGTTGACCCTGTCGGCCACGCCGATCCCGCGAACGCTCGAGATGAGTCTGGTCGGCATCCGGGATCTCTCGCTGCTCCAGACGCCACCGGCCGACCGGCAACCGATCCTCACCTACGTCGGCGAGTACGACGAGCGGGTCGCGATCGAGGCGATCCGTCGTGAGCTGCTCCGTGAAGGGCAGGTCTTCTGGGTGCACAACCGGGTGCAGTCGATCGACACCGCTGCCGCCCGCCTGCGCCAACTGGTGCCCGAGGCCCGCATCGCGGTCGCCCACGGCCGGATGGACGAAGGCACGCTCGAGCAGGTCGTCGTCGACTTCTGGGAGGGCCGGTACGACGTGCTCGTCTGCACGACGATCATCGAGTCGGGCATCGACATGCCGACGGTCAACACGCTCGTCGTCGAACGCGCCGACCTCCTCGGCCTCGGCCAGATGCACCAGCTGCGCGGCCGCGTCGGCCGCAGCGGGTCGCGTGCGTACGCGTACCTGTTCCACCCGCAGGACAAGGTGCTCAGCGAGGAGGCGTACGAGCGGCTCAAGACGATCGGCGAGGCCACCGACCTCGGCTCCGGCTTCAAGATCGCGATGCGCGACCTGGAGATCCGGGGCGCGGGCAACCTGTTGGGCCAGGCCCAATCGGGCCACATCGCCGCGGTCGGCTACGACCTGTACTGCCAGATGGTGACCGAAGCGGTCGCGGAGATGAAGGGCGAGCCGATCAAGCCGCCGGCGGAGATCAAGCTCGACGTGCCCTCCGACGCGTTCCTGCCGAACGACTACGTCGCCAAGGAAGAACTGAGACTCGAGGCATACCGGCGCCTGGCCGGGGTCACCACCCATGCCGAGGTCGACGACATCCGCACCGAATGGGAAGACCGGTACGGCCCGCTGCCCGAACCGGCCGAGGCGCTGCTGATGGTCGGTCGGATGCGCGCCGAGGGCCACCGGCTGGGCATCACCGATCTCCAGATCACGACCAACGACGCCCGGCTCGGCCCGATCGAGCTGAAGCTGTCGTCGGCGACCCGACTCAAGCGCCTGTCGAAGGGCGCGATCTACAAAGAGGACCTGCAGCAGCTCGTCGTGCCGATCCCTCGTGGGCAGGACCCGGCGACGTATCTCGTCGGGTTCCTGCAAGAGCTGATCCCCGCCGCCTGACGGTCGGCAGATAGGTTGTCGGCCGTGAAGCGCTCGTTCCCCGCCCTGATCGCCGCCGCTGCCATCGCACTCAGCGGCTGTGCCACGTTCACCGATGCCGACGTCGCCGCCCGTGTCGGCGACGAGGAGATCACGGTCGACCAGGTGTCGTCGATCGCCCGCGAGCAGCTCGGTGACGACGAAGCCGTCCGGGCCGACATGCAGACCGTCGTCGGCATCCTCAACAACTGGGTACTCGACCGGGTGCTGCGTGCCGACCTCGCCGCCGGCGGCGCCCCCCTCGACGACGTCGAGGGCGAACTCTCCGACGAGACGCTCGGCGAGTCGATCAACGCCTCGTTCGGCACGTGGCAGCAGTCGCCCGCCGCTCCGGTGTCGGCCGAGCGTGTGCGCGAGCTGTACGAGCTCGGCCCGGTCGACGGCAACCTGATCTGCACCGCTCACATCCTGGTCGACGACGAGGCGACCGCCGACGAGGTGCTCGGCCGCCTCGACGACGGCGACGACTTCGGCGACCTCGCCGCCGAGTACTCGACCGACACGTCCGGAGCCGCCGGCGGTGCGCTCCCGTGCACCACCACCACCGACTTCTCGACCACCTACATCGTCGAGTACGTCGACGCGGCCCTCGATGCAGACATCGGCGACCCGGTCGGGCCGGTCGCGTCACAGTTCGGATACCACGTCATCCTCGTCCGCCCGTACGACGATCTGGGCGACGACGAGCTGCTCACGGTCCTCTCGCTCCCCGAGGTGCGCTTCGGGTTCGCCACCGAGGGCCTCGAGATCTACGTCGACCCGCGCTACGGCGACTTCGACCCGTCCACCGGCATCACGCCGCTCGGCTGACGCCGATCGTGGTGTCTTCCTCGTGACCACACCGCGCATCGTCGTCGCCGGTCTCGGTCCGGGTGGCGACAACCACGTCACCGCCGAAACGCTCGCGACGATCGAGCGGATCCCACACCGGTACCTGCGCACGTCGATCCACCCGTCGGCCGGCCTCGTCGCCGACGCCGTGTCGTTCGACGAGCTGTACGAGTCGGCCGACCGGTTCGAGGACGTGTACGCCGAGATCGTCGAGCGACTCGCCGCCGCGGCAGCCGAGCACGGCGAAATCGTCTACGTCGTCCCCGGCTCCCCGCTGGTGCTCGAACGGTCGGTGCGCACGCTCTGCGACGACGATCGCGTCGACATCACGATCCTGCCGGCCATGTCGTTCCTCGACGTCGTGTGGTCTCGGCTGCAGATCGACCCGGTCGAGGCCGGCGTCACGTTGATCGACGGTCACGAGTTCTCGACCGCCGCCGCGGGGCACACCGGCCCGCTGCTCGTCGCCCACACCCACGCCAACTGGGTGCTGTCCGACATCAAGCTGGCGCTCGACGACCCCGCCGGTCGGCTCGACGACACGCCCGTGGTGCTGCTGCGGGCGCTCGGTACCGACGACGAGCAGGTCGTCGAGACCACCTGGGCCGAGATGGACCACACGATCGAGGCCGACCACCTCACGTCGCTCTACGTGCCGTCGCTCGACGTGCCGGTCGGCGCCGGGTACGTGCGGTTCCACCAGCTCGCCCGCACCCTGCGCGAGCAGTGCCCGTGGGACATCGAACAGACCCACCAGAGCCTAGTGCCGTACCTGATCGAGGAGTCCTACGAGGTCGTCGACGCGATCCAGGCGCTCGACGACGACCCCTCGTCCGACGTCCTGCTGATCGAGGAGCTCGGCGACCTGCTCTACCAGATCGAGTTCCACGCCACGATCGCCGAGCAGGAGGGCCGGTTCACGATCGCCGACGTGACCCAGGGCATCCACGACAAGCTCGTCCGGCGTCACCCCCACGTGTTCGGCGACGAGCACGGGGTCACCATCGATGTCGACGGCACCGAGCAGGTGTTGGCCAACTGGGAGGAGATCAAGCGCGCCGAGAAGGGCCGTACCTCGGTGTTCGACGGGGTACCCACGTCGCTGCCGTCGCTCGCCTACGCCCACAAGGTGCAGAAGAAGACGGCCAAGGTCGGCTTCGACTGGCCCGACGTCACCGGTGCGCTCCCGAAGATCGCCGAGGAGGCCGACGAGCTCGTCGCCGCGGCCGACACGGGCGACCACGCCGCCATCGCCGACGAACTCGGCGACCTGCTGTTCGCCGTGGTCAACGTCGCACGGCACCTGCGGGTCGACCCCGAGTCGGCGTTGCGGGCGGCTGCCAACAAGTTCCGGCGTCGTTTCGAAGCGGTCGAGCGGCTCGCCACCGAACGCGACATCGACATCCACACGAGCGGCATCGACGATCTCGACGCCCTGTGGGACGAGGTGAAACGTGACGAGGCCCGGTCAGCCGAGGGCTGAACCGCGCTCGGCCTGAGCGAGCAGTGACTCGCCGAACCGGTGGCGCAGGCCGTAGCGGTGGGCGGTGCCCACCTCGATCGAACGAGCGGCCTCGTTGACCGACAGGGCACCGAGCACCTGCAACAACCCGCCGATGATCAAGTAGGCGCCGAGGCGCCCCCAGTCTTCGGCCGGGCTCGCCTGATCCACGGTGGAGAGACCACCCAGGAACTGCATCTGGGCGAGGTAGCCCGCAGCGACGATGTACGTGGCCCGCAACGGTCGGTTGCGAGACTCCGCCGCCTGCGCGAGGCGGAGCAGAGCCAGGAGCGGCACTGCGAGGAACACACACTGGAGCACGTAGCCGGACAGCTGGCCGACCCAGTCGTCGGCCGTGCCGACGAGCTCTCGACCGACGAACCAGATGCCGAAGAGGCCGATCGGCAGGCTCGCGGCGGCGACGATCGGATTACGTTTGACACCGGTCGCCCGGCGGATGTTGATCGCTGCCACGGCGATCCAGGCGGTCGCGACGGGAATGACGGCGAGGGCCAGCCACCGTTCGACGACGCGGAGCGCGTCGAACAGTTCCCAGGTTCGCTCCAGCTGATCGGTGAGCACGCCCGACTCGCGGTCTTGCTGCCAGAGGAGCAGCACGAGGATCGCGCCGCTGATCGTGAGCATCCACAGGCCGGTCATCATGACGGCGATGGCGATGCGGAGGGTGCTGACCGCACCGTACGGTTCCTCCGCCGACGACAGTTCGCCGTGCGTTCGGTCTTTCATGCGATCGAGCCAGCTGCGCTCGTCCTCCGGCGCAGCCTCGGTCTCGGCCCCCGGGGCAGGGGTGATCGTGGTCCGGGTGATCGTGGCCCGCGCCTCGTCGAGACGCTGCGTCGAACCGACGCGCGGATCACCCTCACGGGTCATGACGGATTCCACTCCCACACCTCACCATCGTCGCGCACCGCTCGCGGCTTGAGGAGTTTCTTTCGCGGGCGTGCCCGTGCGGTCGGAATCCGTCCCGTGAGATGTCAGGATGACCCGATGCGTGTGCAGATCGCTCACCCGGCCGATCACGAAGCCATCGTGGCGCTGCCGTACCGATTGCCGCTGGACGACTGGAACATGGACAACGTGCAGCGGGTCCTGGGATTGCACCGTCACGTGGTCAAGTTGCTCGAGTACGACAACATCTCCTACGTCGTCAAGGAGCTCCCCGACAACCTCGCGCTTCGCGAGTACCGGTTGCTGCGCGAGCTGAGCGAACACGGTCTCCCCACCGCCGAGGTCGTCGCCGCGGTGACCGACCGTCCGAACAACGAGGGGCTGATCATCACCCGCCACCTCGACTACTCGCTGCCCTACCGGTCCCTGCTGATGGGTCGGGGCCTGAAGATCCCCTACTTGGGCGAGCGGATGCTCGACGCACTGGTCGTACTGCTCGTACGGATCCATCTCGGCGGATTCTTCTGGGGCGACTGCTCACTGTCCAACACCTTGTTCCGTCGCGACGCCGGCGCACTACAGGCGTACATCATCGACATGGAGACCGCCGAACGGCACGAGCGTCTCACCGACGGTCAACGTTCGTTCGATCTCGAGATCGCGACGCAGAACGTCGCCGGTGGGCTGCTCGACCTGCAAGCCGCCGGACGGCTCGCCGACGGCATCGACCCGATCGAGGTCGCGCTCGCGATCGAGGAGCGGTACCACACACTGTGGAACGAGCTGCTCGCGGCCGACACGGCGCCGATCGGAGACGCGCTGCCCATGCAGCGGCGTCTCGAACGGCTCCACGAACTGGGCTTCGACGTCGAGGAACTCGAGGTGACGACGAACGAGGACGACGTCACGGTCAGCTTCATCCCACGCGTCGTCGAGCACGGTCACAACGCCATCCGCCTCGCCAATCTGACAGGACTGGTCGCCGGCGAGAACCAGGCGCGCCGCATGTTGCAGGACATCATGAGTTACGGCGCGTGGCTGCAGCAGGAATCCGATCGGCCGGTCCCGCTCAACGTCGCCGCCGTCCGCTGGCTCGACCGGGTCTTCGAGCCCGTGATGGCGGCGATCCCCGAGGAGATGTTCGACCGCCTCGAAGCCGCCGAGATCTTCCACCAACTCCTCGAACACCGCTGGTACGTGTCGGAGCAGACGGGCAAGGAGGCCAAGCTGCTCGACGTGCTGGACGAGTATCTCGCGATGCTCGCCGACGCGCCGGCCGAGAAGGTCCGGATGGACGACGACGACGTGGCCGAACCGCTCGAGTCGGCGGACGAGCAGCCACCCCCATCCAGCGACGATGCGGATACGGTGTCGGGCCATGAGTGAGATCGTCCACATCGCCGGCCGCGAGATTCTCGATTCCCGGGGCAACCCGACCGTCGAGGTCGACGTGATCCTGTCATCGGGCGCCATGGGACGCGCCGCGGTGCCGAGCGGCGCCTCCACCGGCGAGCACGAGGCGGTCGAACTGCGCGACGGCGGCGACCGCTACGGCGGCAAGGGCGTGCAGACCGCTGTCGGCTTCGTCAACGACGAGGTCGCCGGCGTGCTCGACGGCTTCGATGCGCTCGACCAGCGCGGCATCGACCGCGAACTGCTCGACCTCGACGGCACCGACAACAAGGGCAGGATCGGGGCCAACGCGATCCTCGGCACCAGCCTCGCCGTGGCCAAGGCGGCCGCCGACCACCTCGAGATCCCGCTGTACCGCCACGTCGGCGGCGCCAACGCTCACGTCCTGCCGGTGCCGATGATGAACGTGCTCAACGGCGGCGTCCACGCCGACAACTCGGTCGACTTCCAAGAGTTCATGATCATGCCGGTCGGCGCCCCCTCGTTCCGCGAGGCGCTGCGCTGGGGCACCCAGACGTACCACGTGCTCAAGGGCGTGCTGAGCGACAAGGGGCTGGCCACCGCGGTCGGCGACGAGGGCGGCTTCGCTCCCGACCTCGATTCGAACGAAGACGCCATCAAGCTGCTGATGGAGGCGATCGAGGCGGCCGGCTTCACGCCCGGCGACGAGATCGCCATCGCGCTCGACCCGGCCGTGAGCGAGATCTACCGCGACGGCGCGTACCACCTCGACGGCGAGGGCAAGGTCCTCTCGCCCGCGGAACTCGCCGACTACTGGACCCGCCTCGTCGACACCTACCCGATCGTGTCGATCGAAGACGGCATGCAGGAGGACGACTGGGACGGTTGGGCTGCGCTCACCGCCGCGGTCGGCGATCGCTGCCAGCTCGTCGGCGACGACCTGTTCGTCACCAACAGCAAGCGGCTCCAGATGGGCATCGACCAGACCGTCGCCA
>CAXAWD010000130.1:0-8638 GCA_963972325.1 uncultured Acidimicrobiaceae bacterium | reverse complement strand
CGGATCGGCGACCAGGCCAAGAACATCTTCGAGCTCGCCACCGAGGGCGTGTCGCTCGTCGGTGCCCCCGACATCGCCGAGTTCGTCACCCGGCGCCAGGAGATCTCCCTGATGTACGTCGAGGCCGCCGACCTCCTCGCGTCCCAAGACGTGGAGGCTGCCCGCGATTTCCTCGCGCGGTCGCTCGAGCTGAACGACCGGTGCGGCGCCAAGGTGCGCGAGTACATGCAGTCGGAGGAACCGGGGAGTTGGGCGGTGCCACGGGCGATCCTGTACCGGTACTGGAAGCGCATCGTCGCCAACCTCGCCGGCATCGTCACCGCGGCGATCGAGCCGCTGCAGAGTATCGACTACCTCGACGACGGCGAGACCGACATCGACGACTGAGCAACTCGACCACCGGGCTCTTCGTGGTGGCCGGGTGGCCGCCCGATCATTCGAGCCGACGAAGCGGCTGCTCGACTCGTTCGGGGCGGTGCAACTCGATGTGGGCGTCGGTGACCCAGACGCCGGCGTCGCTGACGATCACCGGGTTCAGGTCGAGTTCGGCGATCCGGTCGTGGTCGGACACCAGCTGGGCGACGCGGGTGAGTTGGTCGACCACGAGGTCACACGCCTGCTCGTCGAGCATCGTCGCCGCCCGGGTGCCGGCGACCATCGCCCGGGCCGTGGAGGTGGAGATCGGCGCCAACCGACTCGTGACATCGCCGATCGCGTCGGCCTGGGCGCCGCCGATACCGACCGACACCAACGGGCCGAGCCGAGGGTCTCGGGTCACCCGAACTCGCAGATCGACGCCGGGCGGGACCATGCGCTGCACGAAGACCCGCTCGGCACCCGCCCCGAGCGATTCGCGCATGGACGCCGTCGCTCCCTCGACGTCGCTGTCGTCGGCGAGGTCGAGACCGATCCCCGCTTCGACCGAGCGGCCGATCCGGCGCCCGGTGGCCTTGAGCGCCACCGGATAGCCGACCCGCCGTGCGGCCGCGACCGCGTCGTCGATGTCGACGAGTTCGGTCGGGGTCATCCGCACGCCGTAGGTGCCGAGCAGCTCGATGAGTCGGTCGGGCGGCACCACGGCCTCGTCGTCGAAGTCGTCGAGGACGCGACCGGCTGCCGCCGAATCGAGGTGCGCAGCCGGGTGGTCGGCGTGTTCGTCCGACGGCTCGTCGGCCAGGCTTCTACGCCACGCGGAGTAGTCGGCGAGCCGGCCGAGCACGGCGGCTGCCTGCTCGGGGAACGAGAAGTTGGGCACCGACGAGCCATCGCCGAGCGGCCCGTCACTCGCGCCGAGCATCACGGCGACGATCGGCTTGTCGGCGCCGCTCGCCGCCGTGTCGATCGCCGCCACCTGTTCGCTGACCGCTCCGAAGGTGGCGGGCGCATGGACGACGAGCGCCGCATCGACCTCGGGATCGGCGAGCACGGTGCGAATCGCCGAGGTGTAGTCGTCGGTGGTGCTGCTCCAGTCGAGTCGCGGCGCGTCGACGACCTGAAGGCCTGCCGCCTCGAGCGTGGCGGTGGCGAGCACGGTGGGGCTGTCGGAGTTGCTGACGACCGCGACCCGATCGCCGCCCATCAGCGGTTGGGAAGCGAACACGCGGAGGGTGTCGAGCAAGGCGGTCACCGTGGGGACCTCGATCATCCCGGTCTGCTCGTACAGCGCCGCGTTCGCCTGGCCGACCTGGGCGGCGCCGGTGCGGACGGCCACGATCGGCTTGTTGGCCGACACGCGCCGCGCGATGCGGGCGAACTTGCGGGGGTTACCGAGCGACTCGGTGTACAGCCCGATGACCGACGTCGCATCGTCGTCCTCCCAGAACTGCAGGAGGTCGTTCGCCGAGATGTCGCGTTTGGTGCCGAGCGACACGAACCACGACATGCCGAGTCGGAGCGAATCGGCGAGGAGGAGCAGCGCGCTCGCGAGCGTGCCCGACTGCATCGAGATCGCCACCCCACCGGGTGGCAGACGGACGTCGACCAGCGAGGCCTGCAACTCGACCTCGGGCCGCGGCGACGCGATGCCGAAGCTCGACGGTCCGATGATCCGGAGACCGTTGCGGCGGGCGTGCGCGATCAGTTCGTCGCCGGCGTCGTCGTTGCTGTCGGCGGTGATGACGACGGCACCGCGCACCCGCTGTTCGATGCACTGATCGATCGTGTCGCGGAGGGCGCCTGCGGGGACGGCGACCACGGCCAGCCCGACCTCACCCGGGATGTTGGCGATGGTCCGGTAGGCGGGCGCGCCGCCGATCGTGTCGTGGGCCGGGTTCACCGGGTAGACGGGCACACGCGCGTGACGGGACACGTTGCTCCACACGGCGTGACCGACCGAGCCGGCCACGTCGGACGCACCGATGACCGCGATCGAGGTGGGAAGCAGGAGTCGGGCGACGGCCCTGGAGTCGGCGCGTTGCTCCCGACGCTCGACCGAGTCGATGAACTCGGACGTGTCGGCCAGCGGGAAGTCGACGTCGATCACCCCCGATTCGAACCGGCGGTGAACCGGCCACCCGGCCTTCGAGAACACGGCGAGCATGGCGCCGTTGTCGCCGAGGGTCTGTGCGGTGAACCGTTCGATACCGTTGGTGCGTGCGATCGCCGCGAGGTGCTCGAGCAGGAGCGTGGCGATCCCCTTGCCGCTGTGGTCGTCGCCGACCATGAACGCCACCTCGGCATCGGTGCGGTTCTGGAGGCGCTCGTAGCTCGCCCACGCGACGAACTCGCCACGGTCTTCGACGACGAGCGCGACCCGGTCGACGAAATCGACCTGCGTGAACCGCTGGAGATCGGAATCGGTCAGCTTCGGCTTGGGGGAGAAGAACCTCCGATAGCGGCTCTCCGGAGACTGTCGGACATGGAAGTCGGCGAGCGCCTCTGCATCGTCGGGTTCGATCGGACGGATCACTGCGGTCGACCCGTCGCCGAGCACCACGGTGGAACTCCACGTGGCGGTGACGTCGTCCGGCGCGGCCGGTGTGGCGGACTCCATGACGCGAGCTTGCCAGATCGGGAGCCCCCGGCGTCGACCGATGCGCCGTAGCCTGACCCACCGATGGATGGACCGATCGGGATGTTCGACTCCGGTTTCGGCGGGCTCACGGTCGCCCGCGCCGTCATCGACCTGCTGCCGGCCGAGGATCTGGTCTACATCGGCGACACCGGCCGGTACCCCTATGGTTCCAAACCGTTGGGCGACGTTCGTCTCTACGCGGCCGAACTCGCCCGCTCGCTCGTCGCCGATTTCGGCGCCAAGGCGATCATCGTCGCCTGCAACACCGCGACGGCCGCCGGGCTGGACGACCTGCGTGCCGAGCTGCCGGTGCCGATCGTCGACGTCATCGAACCGGGGGCACGTGCGGTGGTGCAGGCCACCCGGTCGGGGCGGGTCGGTGTGATCGGCACGGTCGGCACGATCTCGTCGGGTGCGTACGTCGAGGCGGTCGGCCGCACCGGCGCTCCGGTCGACTTGGTCTCCGCCGCCTGTCCCGGGTTCGTCGAGTTCGTCGAGCGAGGCCAGACCGCCGGCGACGAAGTGACCGTGCTCGCCGAGCGCCTGCTCGCACCGATCCGCGACGTCGGCATCGACACGCTGTTGCTCGGTTGTACCCACTACCCGTTCCTCGCCCGCCCGATCAACGACGTGATGGGCCCCGAGGTCACCCTCGTGAGCTCGGCCGACGAGACGGCGTTCGCCGCCCGCGACCGTCTCGACGCGCTCGGACTGTTGCGCGGTACCGACACGCCGGGCCAACATCGGTTCCTGTCGAGCGGCGACATCGACGTGTTCCGCGAACTGGGCGGCCGCCTGCTCGGCTCCGAACTCGCCAGCACCGAACGCTGGTCCTCACCCGAACCCCCAACCACTGGAGAACACCATGACCCGACCTGATGGCCGAGCCGTCGACGAACTGCGCCCGATGACCTTCGAGCGCGACTTCACCGAGATGGCCGAGGGGTCGTGTCTCGTATCGTTCGGCAAGACGCGCGTGCTGTGCACCGCGTCGATCGACGACGATGTGCCGCGCTGGATGAAGGGCCGCGGGTCGGGGTGGGTCACCGCCGAGTACTCGATGCTGCCGGGCTCGTCGCCCGAGCGCGTCGGGCGCGAAGCCGCGAAGGGCAAGCAGAGCGGTCGCACCGTCGAGATCCAGCGCCTGATCGCCCGGTCGCTGCGAGCCGCCTGCGACATGACGGTGCTCGGTGAACGCCAGGTCACCGTCGACTGCGACGTGTTGCAGGCCGATGGCGGCACCCGCACGGCGAGCATCTGCGGCGGGTTCATCGCCCTCCACGACGCGCTCAGCCGTGTTGTCGCCCGCGGCGACCTGGCCGAGCACCCGCTCCACTCATTCTGCAGCGCGATCAGCGTCGGCATCGTCGACGGCACGCCGGTGCTCGACCTGCCCTACGTCGAGGACAGCGCCGCCGAGGTCGACATGAACGTCGTCATGCTCACGCCGCGCGACGGGGGAGAGGCCCGCTTCGTCGAGGTGCAGGGCACCGCCGAGGGCATGGCCTTCACCCGCAGCGAACTCGACTCGCTCCTCGCGCTCGCGGAGGGCGGCCTCGCTCGGATCGCCACGGCCCAGCGCGAGCTGGTCGCCACGCCGCCGACGCCGCGATGAGCGACCTGCCCCGACTGGTGTGCGCGTCGGCGAACCCCGACAAGGTCGCCGAGATCGAGGCGATCCTGCGAGGCGTGGTCGACCTCGTGCCGCGCCCGGCCGATGTGCCCGACGTCGTCGAAGACGCCGACACGCTCGAGGGCAACGCGCGGCTCAAGGCGGTCGCGATCTGTGAGGCGACCGGTCTCGCCGCGGTCGCCGACGACACCGGGTTGGAGGTCGCCGCGCTCGACGGCGCACCCGGCGTGTACTCGGCCCGCTACGCCGGCGAGGGGTGCTCCTACGCCGACAATCGGGCCAAGCTGTTGCGGGAACTCGACGGGGTCGCCGACCGGCGAGCCGCCTTCCGCACCTGCGTGATCGTGCGCCGGCCCGACGGTTCCGAAGTGGTGGTCGACGGGGTGTGCGCCGGCACGATCGCATCGACGGAGGGCGGCGACCGCGGCTTCGGTTACGACTCGATCTTCGTGCCCGACGACGGAGACGGACGCACCTTCGCCGAGATGACCGAGGCCGAGAAGCACGCGATCTCGCACCGGGGACGCGCGTTCCAGAACCTCCTCGCCGCGCTCTCGGCCTGACGTCACCAACCGCGCAGGTCGATCGGCCAACGGTCGATCACCTCGTCGCCGCGGACGACCCAGGCGGCCTCGTGCAAGGCCATCGTCGGGTCGACATGGGCGGTGACCACCCGCACGCGATCACCGACGGCCGGCCGGTCGTCCGGCGCGAAGACCACGTGCTCATCGGAGCAGAACCACACGCTGCCGCCCGGTATCGACGGGTTGCCGTGGTCCATGGCGAGCGCTTTGAGGCCGGCGTCGGCGACCGCCCAACCGTCACTCACCGAGATGACGGTGGCGACCACGAACAGGGCCTGCTCGAACGGCAGCCCCTGTTGGCCGTAGTGGGAGTCCATCAGCGCGTAGCTGCCCGCCTGCACCTCGTTGACCCCGGTTGCTCCGTGCAGGTCGAACGTGCCGGTGCCGCCCGCCGAGACGATGTCGCCCCCGACGTCGGTGTGGGCCCGGATCAGCAGCTCCATCGATGCCTCGACCGCAGCGAGCCGCTCGGTCCGATCGGGGACCATCATCAGGTGGCCCTCGTAGCCCATCACGCCGCGCACATCGAGCCCTGCGGCGCGGGCCCGGTCGGCGAGTGCTCCGGCCGCATCGGGAGCGACCCCGCAGCGGGGCAGGCCGACGTTGACGTCGACGAGGCATGAGGTGATGCCGTTGCGGGCGGCTGCAGCGACGGTCGCGTCGGAATCGACCGCCACCGTCACCGCGACGTCGAGTTCCGCCATCGCCCGGAGCCGTTGATCGTCGAGCGACTCGTTGGCGAGCAGTAGGTCGACGCCGACGCCCGCCTCGGCCATGCCGACGACCTCGCGCGGGGTCGCGCACGTGAACGTGTCGTGGCCGATCGCGACCTGTGCTGCAGCCACCGCGGTGCACTTGTGGGCCTTGACGTGCGGGCGCAGGGCCCGACCGGGATGCGCAGCAGCCATCGTGGCGAGGTTGCGCTCGAACGAGTCGACGTCGATGGTCAATGCGGGCGTCTGGAGTTCCTCGATGTGCACGTCGACAGCGTGGCACGTCGAGGCATCGAGTCGCGCGTCAGCGCGTGACGACCGGGTGGTGGGGGCGGATCTGACGCTGGCTGATCGGCTCGGGCGCCCCCGGAATCGGTTCGACGAGCACCTCGTTCCAACCCGACAGCCAGCCGCGCAACTCCGGGTAGGCCATCGGTGCCGCGATGCCGTACCCCTGGGCGACGTCGCAGTCGAGTGCCGCGACCGCGTCCCAGAGCGCGGCGTTCTCCACGCCTTCGGCCACGACATCGAGTCCGAGGTCGTGGGCGAGCCGGATCACCGAAGCGACGATCAGCCGATCTCGTCGGTCGTGGAGCACGCCCTGGACGAAGTCGCGGTCGATCTTCACACGGTCGACCTGCAGTACACGCAACGCCTGGAACGAGGAGTAGCCGATCCCGAAGTCGTCGATCGCGACCCGGACGCCGCGCGAACGGAGCTGCTCGATCGTGTAGCGGCACCGTTCGGCGTTGCTGACGAACGAGCGCTCCGTCACCTCGAGTTCCAGGCGATCGGGCCGGAATCCCGATTCCTGCAGGATCGCGATCACCTGCTGGGCGAATCCGGGGTCTTGGAGGTTGCGGGGCGACACGTTGACGGCCAGTCTGGCGATCACGCCGCTGTTGACGAGACCGCGGGTGGCGACCCGCAAGACCATCTCGGTGATCGGGATGATCAGGTCGGTCTGTTCGGCCAGGCCGATGAACTCGTCAGGTGGGATCGAACCGTGTTCGGGGTGCTGCCAGCGGATCAGGGCTTCGACGGTGTCGACCTCGCCGGTCGCGACGCGCAGCTGGGGCTGGAAGTGGATGTACAGCTCGTGGTTCTCGAGTGCGATGCCGAGGTCGCTCAGCAGATTGAGGCGCCCTCGTTGCGGGCCCTGCACGCAGGACTCGTAGTGGCAGACGTCGACGCCGGTGCGCTTCGCCTTGTACATCGCGATGTCGGCGGCGCGTAGCAGGTCGTTCGAGGTGAGGCCGTCGTCCGGGTACGTCGCGGCGCCGATGCTCACGCCGATCGTCACCGGGAAACCCTCGACCGTGAGCGGCGTTCGGAGGCGCTCGCACAGCGATGCGATCGTCCGTGTGATGTTGTCCTCGGTGTCGACGAGCAGCACGGCGAATTCGTCGCCACCGAAGCGAGCGGCTGACGCGTCGAGCGGGAGACTGTTCTCGAGTCGGTCGGCGAAGGCCACCAGCACGGCGTCGCCGAGTTGGTGACCGAGCCGGTCGTTGATGTCCTTGAAGTCGTTCAGGTCCATCACGAGCGTGTACGGCAACACGGCGGAGCCGGCGTGCGACTCGGCGAGCGTCTCGTCGAGGGTCTCGAGGAAGCTCCGCCGGTTGATCAGGCCGGTCAGCGCATCGTGGTGGGCCTCGTGCGAGCGTTCGAGTGCCTGGCGTGTCGAACGGAACACGAGGGCCGTCGTGATGCCGAGCAGCGGGAGGAGCACCAGTCCGAAGTCGACGCCGATCACCCAGATCGGTGCGAGCGAGAGCAGCGCCCCTTCGGCGGTGATGCGGATGCCGAGGCCGCGCTGCATCAGCGAGAGGAACCGGATGCGTCGGCGAATCGACATCGAGAGCGCGGCGACAGCGGTGTTGAGTACGACGATGGTGACGCCGGACAGGACGATCGCGAACGACCAGCGCCACGGCAGTTCCCCGAACTGGGTGATCGACCCGCGAACGCCGAGGCCCATCAGCACCAGTCCCGCCGACGCCAGGGAGATCGCGGTGCCGCCGACCCGCAGCACGATCCCGGCGACCGTCTCCACCTGGGTGATCGAGTGCAGGGTGGCGCCGAGCAGCGCGACGCACAGGGCGAACGACGGTGACCCGACGAGCATCAGCCCGAACGCGAACAGCCACAGTGGTGTGACGACTCCGGCGGGTCCGAGCCGCACCCACGCGGCCGGGGTGCGCTCGCAGGCGATCAGCATGAATCCGATGACTGCGAACGCCGGCCAGTTCACGAGGGGGCGACCGGCTCCGGTCTCCGTGAGCACCAGGGTCCACGTCGCGACGAACGCGATGACGCCGATCGCTCCGGTCACGAACGCCACACGGTGACGGAGGAGGAAGTGTCGGAGATGCGTCATAGCCGGAAGTGGACGCAGGAGGCGTCCTCACCGTTATCGTCACGATCAGGTTGTTATTGAGTGAAGTTTGCGTCAACGACCGTGGTCACGGATGGTGTTCCTCGCCGGATTCGACCACGCAGAGACCCCGCCGCCACCGCATCGACCACCGACCGGTGCTCGTCCGGCCTCCGAACGGCAGGGGCACGGCGTTGAGGGTGTCGTCGAGGGTAGGTTCGTGTGGGTTCCGCCGACGTAGCCCCGATTGGCAGAGGCACGGTGTTGAGGGTGTCGTCGAGGGTAGGTTCGTGTGGGTTCCGCCGACGTAGCCCCGAT
>CAXAWD010000129.1:0-8697 GCA_963972325.1 uncultured Acidimicrobiaceae bacterium | reverse complement strand
CCAGACCGAGCTCTCCGCCCCGATCGTCACCGAACCGATGACGACCGCGTCGGGATGCACGAAGGCATCTCCGGCGATATCGGGTTCCTGCTGACCGAGGGCGTAGATGGGCACGTCGAGCGACGGTAGCGGTTGGCGGCGCCGACACGACGACACGAGCTCGCGGCATCGGCGATCGCGCGCACATGGAACCACGGTGGTGCTGAGGCCTACGGACCCGATACGGTTCCGTCCCATGTCTCGTCGGATCGACATCGAACTCACCAGCGCGCTCGCTGACAACTCGTGGACCTGGCGCGCCGCCGGCGCGAAGCAGCCGAAGGGAACACTCGACGGTTCGATCCTGTCGCCGGACGCCGGTGTCGGCGACGTGATCAAGGTCGAGGTCGAACAGGAGATCGATGGCATCAACGTCATCTCCGTGGTCGGCGGCCGGCAGAAAGAGGAACGTAAGGACGTCATCGAACTCCTGCCGACCGAGCGCGAGTTCAAGCCGGTGATCGAAACCCGCGCCAAGCGCGATCGCAACGACCGCGGCGGACGCGGCGATCGCGACCGCCGCCCACGCCGAGACGGCGACAAGCGCGGCGGACGTGGCGGACGCGACGACCGCGGTGGTCGTGGCGGGCGCGGCGACCGCAACGAGCGCGGCGACGGTGGGCGGCGCGACGACCGAGGCGGCCGTGGCCGCCGTGGTGGCCCGTCGTTCACTCCCCCACCCGAGATCCCGCAGCGTCCGAAGCCCAAGCGACTCAAGCCGGGCAAGGGCAACCGCAACGCCGTCCTGGCCGAACTGCCCGAGGAGCAGCGACCGATCGCCGAGCTCGCCTTGCAGGGCATGGGTGCCGTCCGGCAGCGGCTGCGCGAAGAGAACGAGAAGGCGGCCAAGGAAGGTCGTTCGCCGATGCCCGAGGCCTCGGTGCTCAAGCTGGCCGAAGACCTGATCCCGAAGCTGCGCGTCGCCGAGTGGCGTGACCGTGCCGAGGCGGCACAGCGCCAGATGGAACATCTCGACCTGCGCGATCTGCGCAGTGTCGTGGCCGCTGCCGGCGATCCTGCCGTGGCCCGCGACGAAACCACGTCGGCGCTCGCCGCCGAGCTGAGCGATGCGCTCGCCACCAAACAGGAGCAGGAACTCCTGCTGTGGTTCGGCGATGTCGACGCAGCCCTCGCCGTCGGTCGCGTGATCCGCGCACTCCGGCTGTCGTCGCAGCCGCCCAAGGCGGGCGTCCCGTTCCCTGCCGACATCGCACAACGTCTCGTCGACAGCGCCAACGCCTCGCTGGCGCCGATGGACAGCCCCGAGCGATGGATCGCGATGCTCGAAGCAGCTGCGTTCTCGCCGGTTCGCAGCGGCATCGCACCGCTCCGCAAGCCCGACGTCGTCAACGACGAGTTGCTCGCCACCGTCAAGCGGCTCGCCCCTGCCCTGCCGAAGGTGGCCGAGCTGTTCGAGATCGAGGTCGCTCCCGACGCACCGATGCCCAAGCCGCTCCGGCCCGGCCCTCGCAACAAGAAGGGTGATCAGCCGGCACGTTCCGGCCGCCAGGGCGACGGCAAGCCCAAGGGCAAGGGGCCGCGACGCCGACCCGACGAACAGACGCCGCCCGCCGCCGAAGCACCCGCTCCCGAAGCACCAGCCCCGGAAGCGCCCACCGCCGAAGCACCAGCTCCGGAAGCACCAGCCCCGGAAGCGCCCACCGCCGAAGCACCAGCTCCAGAGGCGCCCGCCGCCGAAGCACCAGCTCCGGAAGCACCTGCCGCCGAAGCACCAGCCCCGGATGACACGTCGGCGCCCGACGCCGCACCGGAGGCTTCGGCCGACGAACCGGTCGAGAGCTGACTCGTCGGGCGACCGGGCCCGCTCCTAGCATCCGGTCATGCCCGACATCGTCACGTACGAGGCGACCGACCACGTCGCCGTCATCACCCTGAATCGGCCCGAAGCACGCAACGCGGTCAACGGCGACGTCGCCAGAGGCCTCGAGGCGGCGATCGACCGTCTCGAAGCCGACGACGACGTCTGGGTCGGCATTCTGACGGCCAACACCGACGGCCAGGACCGTCCGGTGTTCTGTGCCGGCGCCGACCTGAAAGCCATCAACAGCGGCGAGGCTGCGACGCTCGGCACCGAACGCGGCGGCTTCGCCGGGTTCGTGTACCGCGACCGCAAGAAGCCCGTCATCGTCGCGGTCGATGGTCTCGCCACGGCCGGTGGCTGCGAGATCGTGCTCGCCGCCGACCTCGTCGTCGCCACGACGCGTTCCGCGTTCGGTCTCGCCGAGGCCAAGCGCAACCTCATCGCCGGTGCCGGTGGGCTGTTCCGGCTCCCGCGGGCGATCGGTCAGGCCGCCGCGATGGAGGCGATCCTGACCGGCGAGCCGATCCCGGCGGAACGAGCACACGCGCTCGGCCTTCTGTCGCGGCTGGTCGAGCCGGGCGCCGCCGTCGACGAGGCGATGCGACTCGCTCGCCAGATCACGGCGTGTGCACCGTTGGCGGTCTGGGAGTCGCGGAAGATCGTTCGAGCCGCCGCCACCGAGGACGACGAGACGCTGATCCGCATGACCAACGAGGCGTTCGGTCGTGTGATGCGATCCGACGACACCAAGGAGGGCCTCGAGGCCTTCATCCAGAAGCGGGCGCCGAACTGGCAGGGGCACTGACGCTCAGAGCGGTGTCGACACGGTGATCAGTCGGGCCTTGATGCCCGCTCGCTCGTACAGGTTCTTGGTGTCGCGATCGCCCGGCAGCGACTCGCCTTCGAGCAGCTCGCAGCCGTCGGTTCGGGCACGATCGATCGCCATCTCCAGGAGCGCGTCACCGAACCCGAGCTCACGCGCCGGTGGCGTGACGTAGACGTCGGCGACACGAGCGATCGGGCCGGCCACTACCAGCACGAGGTACCCGACGGCAACATCGCCGATATGGGCGACGAACACCGGGTCGGCCTCGATGGTGGCGGGCCACTCGTCGCCCCGGGCCTGATTGGTGGCGAGCCACCGCTCGCCACCGCGCTGTGCGACGAGTGTCGCTCGCGCCTCGGCCTCGAGCCATGCCAGCTGCGCTGCATCCGCCGGCTCGGCCGGACGGACGTCGGGGTCGATCATGCGGTGAGGATCGAGATCTTGCCGAGCACGGTGCTGCGGTTCCGATGCTCGCGCTCGTAGGTCTCGACCCTGCCGAGATCTGCCGCATCGAGGCCGACGAGTCGGTCGACGACCTGCCGAGCGGCGAGGTCGTCGTAGCCGTCGATCGGGAGCTCGTCGGTGGAGATCGTTTCGATCGGCTCGGTCGGGACGTCGACGAGCGGCGCGCTCTCGATGACCGCGTCGGTGACGAGATCGTCGAGATCGTCGTGATCGAGCCGTTCGTGCACGGCCTCACTCACCCGTCCGATCAGCCGGGCGGTACCGAGCGTGCCCACACGTGCCATCAGCGGCACCGCCCGGCGGGCGGCGACGAGGGTGCACGTGGGCACCGCGACGGCGAGGTCGACGAGCCGGTCGATCGGTGCTCGCCGCTCGCCCATGTCAGCTGAAGATGGGGCAGTTGTCGTCTTCGACCGGGCAGCCCGGTGCGTTCGGTCGCACGAGCAGGAAGCACGTGTTGCAGAGGATCTCGTCGGCACGCTTGGGCTGGATGCCGTCGACCGCTTCGCCCCGTTCGGCCGGTGCCGCGGCGGGCGCATCGTCGTCATCGTCGTCGTCATCGTCGTCGGTGGTGACCATCCGGTCTTTCAGGATGGTGTCCAGGTCGGCTTCGACGTCATCGGGAGCGAGCATGTCGTCGTCGTCATCGTCGTCGTCGTCGGAACCCTTGCGTTTCCGGGCCCGGGCCGAGGAATCGTCGTCATCGGAATCGTCGTCGTCCGAGTCGTCGTCGTCATCGGAATCGTCGTCATCGTCGTCGAGGTCGTCGTCGACGTCGAGGTCGTCGTCCTCGTCGAGATCCTCGTCGGGATCGACGATGTCGTCGTCGTCCTCGACGTCCTCGGTCTCTACTTCGATGTCCTTGTCGTCTGCCATGTGTCCATCCTCGATGCGCTGCTCGCGCCGGATACTAGGGGGATTGTGCCATGCGACCTTGAACCGCACGTGTGACAACGGTCACACATGCCGTGGCGTGCGGTCAACCTTGTCGTTTCGTCTCGGCCTGACGCTCTGCGGCGAGTCGCTCGAGTTCGGGAGCCTCGGTCGTCATGTGGCTCATCGCGCCGGCGATCGCATGATGCCCGGCCTGCTCACCGATCAAACGGTGCATCTCCAGCGCGACCCGGCGGTACGACGGGTGCCCCTGCGGCGACGACCGCAACTCGAGCATGTGCATCGCCTCCCGGGCGTTGAACTGCATCACGTAACGAAGCCGGTAGGCCATCGACACGGCGTAGGATGCCTGCTCCGGGAACGACTCGCGCATCGCGTCGAACAGGCGAGCGGAACGATCCATCGTCTCGTCGAACAACGGGCCCACGCCGGCCTCCTCGATCAGCTCGGGTCGGCTGTAGCCGTGGTTCGGAGTCAGCGACTGCCATTCGATCGTCAACAACCGATGCCGCTGCAGGTCGCGGAACGCGCCGTAGTCCGAGAGCACGTCGAACCGATAGTCGATCCGCTCGAACGCCCGCCCCGGACGATGCCGGCGGTTCTCGCGTTCGCCGATGTAGGCCCGCAGCAGCGCCACGCGTTCGTCGACGCCGAGCTGCCTGACCCGTTCGAGCAACACCGACTCGGGCAGCGTCGACCGGCTGTAGCAGATCGCTGCGAGTAGCTTGTCTTCCGCCTCCGGATCGAAGTCGACCAGCTGCACCTCGGGCACCGTCGGCACGGGAACCCCACCGAACAGCTGCGCGACGAGTTCGGTGGTCTCGGTGCGTGTGGTCGACAGGTAGTCGATCCACCGGCCGCCGCGATCGGGAAGATCGACACGACGCAGGAAACTCGGGATCACCTTGCGGAGCTCGTGCAGCATCAGCGTCGAGTAGTGCTGCGCCTCGGGGAGCGGGTGTGCCCGCATCCGCAACAACAACGCCTCGTACGCCTGACCGGTGCCGTACATGCCCAGGTTGGACAGCGATGCCGCCGGCAACATGCCACGCGTCGCGTCGAGCGCCTTGGCCCGGGTGGCCTGCCGATAGATGAACTCGCTGTCGTCCGGGTCGCGTCGAATCGTGTCGCGAACGTGGTTGGTGACGGTGTTGACCGCCGTCGAATAGGCGTCGAACATCCGGTCCATGTCGCCGACATAGCGGGTGCCGAGCGGGCCCGCCAGCACCGCCGGATCACGGAAGAAGCGGTAGCGCCCGCCGAGCCGAGCGTCGTACGAGATGTACCGCGTGCTCTGTTCGAGGTAGCTCATCAACCGACCCCACTCGAGGATCTTGGTGAGGATGTTGGACGCCTGTTCACAGGCCAGGTGCACACCGCCGAGCTGGGCGACCGAATCGTCGCCGTACTCGAGGAACACCTTCTCGTAGAGCTCCTCGGCGCGGGCGAGGCCCATCGTTGCGTCGATCGACTCGTCGCCCTCGATGTCGAGATCGTTCACGAACTCGTCGAGGAACAGCCGGCGAAGACTCTTCGAGCTCCGGCTGTAGCGGGCGAACAGTGCACCCTTCACGACCTCGGGCAGGTTGACGAGTGCGAACACCGGGCCGTCGAGGTTGGTGAAATACCGACGGAGCACGTCTTCCTCGTCGGAAGTGAAATCCTCGGGCACGTACACGGTCACGAGCGGTCATCGTAGGAGGCGAACGAGGGCCAGTCGGGGACCACCAGGTAGTGCGTCAGATGTACACCGCTCCGGCGTCCGGAACGACCTCGATCGACACCGTGTCGGACGCGCCGACACGCACACCGTCGACCCAGACCGTGAGCGGCCGATCGAAGTGCCAGGTCCGTTCCCTGACGGTGCTCGTGGCGATCGCCGGGTGCGGCAGATGCGTGCCCCCCGGCAGCCGGCTGCGGGCCTGCCACCGCTCGCGCAGCGTCATCGCCGCCGAGACCTCCAGGACGTCGGCCCGGCCGTCGTTGGGGTGCGCTCGCGGGGCGACGTTCCACACACCGACGTGGTCGACGTTGACCGCGGCGACGATCGGCCCCCGCCACCAGCCCGAGCGCATGACCACGTGAGCGACAGCGGTCACGGTGGTCACGGTCCGGTCGCCGATCCGACACGTGATCAGGTCGATCGGCAGTCGCTGCATCGCCCGGCGCGGTGCCGGACTCCCCAACGACCGGTGTACGTCGCCGGCGGACACGGTCACCGGACGGTCGGGCCGTTCGGCGAGCGCCGCCGCGAGCGCGGCGTCCGAGTCGACCACGAGCAGGTCGTCGGGGCGCTCGACCGCGCTCCCCCACGGCTGCCCCTTCTCGATCGTCATCCGGGCTCCAGCGCCGAGGCGTCCTCCACCACACCGCGGAACGCCGACTCGGACGCCCGCCGGGCAGCGGCGCGCGTCGACGGGTCGGGCGCGACGATCGCGACCTGGCGCAGCACGTCGATGAGCTGCTTCACGGTTCGCACGAAGTCACCGCCGGTGAGCTCCTCCTCGGCGACCACCTCGGCGAACCCCTCCCCTGCCACCCAGGCGTACGCGATCGCGAAGAACGTGGGATCGGGCGGCCGGTGCTGGGCGATGCCGTGAACGAGCTCCAGGTGCGCCAGCTCCTCGCTGAGCCGCTCGATCGAGCGCCACCGCCGGCGAACGTCACTGTCGGGGAACCAGGGCATCGGCGGATCGTCGGGAGAACGGTGCTCGTACACGAACGTCGACACGAGCCCTGCCAGGGTGGCTGCGTCGACACCGTCGAGCAGGCCGCGCCGGATCGTCTCCGTGACGAGCAGGTCGCTCTCGTGGAACACCCGCGCCAGCATGTCGCCACCCTCGGTCAGGGTCCAGGCGTCGACGTCGACCAGCCCACGTTCGGCCAGCACGGCCAGCACTCCGTCGAACTCCCGGGCCAACGTGGCGTTCTGGTGCTCGACCCGGCGCTCGAGGTCGGCGACCTCTCGGGCGACACGATCGGCCTGCTTCGCCGCGTCGAGCCGCTCGCGCAGGTCGGGGTCGTGCTCGACCGGATGCGCCGGCTCGCCGGCGCGACCCGGCTCGGCCAGGTGCCGAGGGGAGCGGGGCCGCAACTTCGCACGCTTCACCCTGAGGCCGACCTCTGCTCGGTAGTCCTTCCGGTTGGGCGAGTAAGTGCCGGGCAGGACCACAGTGCCGAGCTGCTGGGGCGGTTGTTCGAAGTCGCTGCCGGACAACTGGATCGAGCGGCCCGACGGTGTGATCGCCGTCAATCGCAGGCCGCTCGACCGATGAGCGGTGGCGACCACGGCCACCGGTCCGTGGTCTTTGCCCTTGGATGCGTGGATGACGGCGCCGGGCCTGAGTGCCGCCATGGCGAGCTCGACGGGGTCGTCGGGTGTCGGGGCGTTCCGCTCGCGTTCGACCATGCCGCGGTACTCGTCGATGTCACCGAACGGGCTGGTGGCCGTCGCCCGCAGCGATTCGAGGCGATCACGTTGCCGTTGGAGGCGACGCTCGATCCGCACCACGTCGCGATCCGCCTGGAACTGGGCGAACGACAGCGTCAACAGCTGACGGGCCGTGACAGCGTCGTACGTGCGGACCAGGTTGGCCGCCATGTTGTACGTCGGCCGGAACGCCGAGCGCAGGTGGAAGCTGCGACTCATCGCGAGATCCGCCGCCTGGTCGAACCGCACGAACGGGCTCCACAACACCACCGCCGTCCCCAGGTCGTCGATACCACGACGGCCGGCGCGCCCGGTCAACTGCGTGTACTGGGCCGGCGACAGCGATTCGTGATGATCGCCGGTGAACTTGGTCAGCTTCTCGACCACGACGCTGCGGGCCGGCATGTTGACGCCGACGGCCAACGTCTCGGTGGCGAACACCACTCGGATCAGGCCTTCGATGAAGCACCGTTCGACCACCTCCTTGAACGGCGGCACCATGCCGGCATGGTGCGCGGCGACGCCGGCTTCGAGCTGGGCCATGAACTGGGTGTACCCGAGCACGTCGAGATCGGCCGTGATCAGCCCACCGAGCCGCTCGGCGGCGATCTCGCGGACCCGCGCCCGGTCGGCCTCGTCGGTCAGGCTCAGGCCCGCCTCGACGCACCGCCGGGCTGCCTCGTCGCACTGTGCCCGACTGAAGATGAAGTAGATCGCCGGCAACAAATCGTGGCGGGCGAGGGTCTCGACGGTCTCGAGACGGGTCGGCGTGGCCAGCTTGCGGGTACCGCTGCCTTTCGCCTGGCGATCGTTGCGCTCGCTCCGTCGACCCCGCCGGTGCCGAACCGCGCTCGCGTCCAACCGGACGGCATCGGCGTTCGGTCGACCGTCGACGATGGTCTGCAGGAGGCGCAACCGGTCGTTGGTCCGGTCGGCGACGAAGTACATGTTGTCGAGTTGCACCGGCCGCTTGCTCTCGACGACCGCCGTGGTCGGGCCGCGCACCGTGCTGATCCACTCGGACAACTCGTCGGCGTTGCTGACCGTCGCCGACAGACACACGAGCTGGACGTGCTGGGGCAGATGGATGATGACCTCTTCCCACACCGGCCCGCGGTACGTGTCTTGCAGGAAGTGCACCTCGTCGAGCACGACGACGGCGAGGTCGTCCAGATCGCGCCCGCCGTAGATCATGTTGCGCAGCACTTCGGTCGTCATGAC
>CAXAWD010000128.1:0-8726 GCA_963972325.1 uncultured Acidimicrobiaceae bacterium | reverse complement strand
CGGCGCCGCGCGTGCATCCGACGCCGCAGGGCATGATCAACGCGGTGGGTCTGCAGGGGCCGGGCATCGAGCACTGGCTGGCGCACGAGCTGCCGGCGTTGACCGCCACCGGGGCGACCGTGGTGTGCAGCATCTGGGGGCGTTCGGTCGACGACTACCGGCGGGCCGCCGAGATGCTCGCCGACGCGCCGGCCGAGGTCGTCGCGGTCGAGGTCAACCTGTCGTGCCCGAACCTGGAAGGTCGCGGCAGCATCTTCGCCCACGACGCCGGACTGTCGGCGGAGGTGATCGCCGCGACCGCCGCCTGCGACCGCCCGCGGTGGGCCAAGTTGAGCGCCAACACCGACCGGATCGTTGACGTCGCCGGCGCCTGCCGCGAGGCCGGTGCCGAAGCGGTCACCCTGATCAACACGCTGCTCGGGCTCACGTTCGACCGCGACACGCTGCGGCCGTCGCTCGGCAACGGCGGTGGCGGGCTCTCCGGGCGGGCCATCCATCCTGTCGCGGTGCGAGCCGTGTACGACGTGCGGCAGGCCCATCCCGACCTGCCGATCGTCGGTGTCGGGGGAGTGGCCTCCGGGTGGGACGCGATCGAGTTGATGGTTGCCGGCGCCCAGGCCGTGCAGGTCGGTACGGCGAGTTTCGCGGACCCGCGGGCCGCCGCGCGGATCGCCGGCGAGATGGTGACGTTCGCCACCGAGCGCGAGATTGCACGTTTGGCGGATTGCAACGCGGTAGTTTGACCGCATGGCAACACCTCCGCAGTTGACACCTGAGCAACGGGCGGCAGCCCTTGCGAAGGCGGCCGAAGCACGCGCGGCCCGGGCCGACATCAAAGCCCGACTCAAGATGGGTTCGATGAGCCTCCAGGAGGCACTCGATTCCGACGACCCCAACGTCGGCAAACTCAAGGTCGTCTCGATGCTCGAATCCCTGCCCGGCGTGGGCAAGGTCAAGGCGCGTCGCGTGATGGACGAGGTCGGCATCGCCGACAACCGTCGCGTGCAGGGCCTCGGAGCACAGCAGCGCGCGTCCTTGCTGAACCAGCTTGGCTCGTGACCCGCTGATCATCGTCGTCTCCGGTCCCGGAGGCGTCGGTAAGGGCACGATCGTCGATGCCCTGGTCAAACGCGACCCCGACCTGTGGCTCAGCCGGTCGTGGACCACGCGTGAGCGGCGCGACGGCGAGGCCGAGAACGCTTACGTGTTCGTGTCGTCCGAGGCATTCGAAGATCACATCACCGGTGGCGGTTTCCTCGAGTGGACCGAGTTCCTCGGCAACTACTACGGCACGCCGCGACCCGAACTGCTCGACGGCGACGAACCGGTCGACATCGTGCTCGAGATCGAACTCGACGGCGCTCAGCAGGTCAAACGGCAGTATCCGCACGCGATCCTGATCTTCGTGCTGCCGCCGTCCCGCGAGGAACAGGAGCGACGGCTCCGCGGCCGTGGCGACCCCGGCGACAAGGTGCAGGCCCGGCTCCGCAAGGCCGAACTCGAAGAACCGATCGGCCGTGAACAGGCCGACTATCTGGTCGTCAACGACGACCTCGATCGAACCGTCGACGAGATGATGTCCATCGTCGAGCGGGAACGCTGCCGGTAGCACAACTCCCGGTAAGCTTGTCGGGCTGCAATTCGCACCCACTGAGGAGCTGGTCCATGGCAAACAGCCACGAAACGATGATGACGCCCCCGATCGAAGGTCTGCTCGACCGTGTCGATTCCAAGTTCAGCCTGGTCACCCTGGCTGCTCGCCGGGCGCGCAACATCAACTCGTACTTCAACCAGCTCGGTGACGGCCTCGGCCACATGATCCCGCCGCAGGTGTCCTCGACGGCACGCAAGCCGCTGAGCATCGCGTTCGAGGAGATCTCGGTCGACAAGATCGTCCAGACCGACGCTCCCGAGCCGGTCGAGCCCGAGCTCGACCTCCCCGAGGGCGACCTCGACACCGACGCCTGACATGGTCGGGCTCCGGCTCACGTCTTCGCCGACCGCCCTGTGCGTCGCGAGAGGCGGCTGAGCCGTGCTCGAAGGCAAGCGCATCGTCCTCGGCGTCACCGGGGGCATCGCGGCGTACAAGGCCGTCGAGATCAGCCGCCGGCTGGTCGATGCCGGCGCCCACGTGGTTCCGGTGATGACCGAGGGTGCCGAACGCTTCCTCGGCGCCACCACGCTGTCGGCACTCGCCAGCGAACCGGTCAAGACACGGCTCTGGGACGACCCCGAGACACCGATCCCGCACACGAAGCTCGGCCAGGGCGCCGATCTGATCCTCGTGGCGCCGGCGACCGCTCGGTTGATCAGTGCGCTGCGCACGGGTCTGTCGACCGATCTGCTCACCAACGTGTTGCTCGCCACCCGCGCGCCCGTGATGGTGTGCCCGGCGATGCACACCGAGATGTGGGAGCACCCCGCCGTCGTCGACAACATCGCCACGCTGCGAGAACGCGGCGTACACGTCGTCGACCCCGAATCGGGCCGTCTCGCCGGTGGCGACGTCGGTGCGGGTCGGTTGGCGTCGCCCGAGTCGATCGTGGCGGCGGTCGAGCGGCTGTTCTCGCCACGCGATCTCGACGGTGTCCGCGTCGTCGTGACCGCCGGCGGCACCCGTGAGCCGATCGACGCGGTTCGTGTCATCGCCAATCGCAGTTCGGGCAAGCAGGGATATGCGATCGCGGCCGAGGCTGCCCAGCGGGGTGCGACCGTGACGCTCGTGTCCACCGTCGGCCTGCCCGACCCGCACAATGTCGAGGTCGTGTCGGTCGAAACGGCGGCCGAGATGGAGTCGACGATGCATCGCCTCGCGCCGACGAGCGACGTGGTGGTCATGGCCGCCGCCGTGGCCGACTTCCGCCCCAAGGCGGCCGCTGCCAACAAGATCAAGAAGCGCGACGGAGTACCCGAGATCGTGCTCGAGCCCACGCCCGACATCCTGGCGGGCCTCGGCGCAGCGAAACCGGCCGGGCAGATCCTCGTCGGGTTCGCCGCCGAAACCGACGACCTGCTCGCCAACGCCGAACGCAAGTTGGCGGCCAAGCATCTCGATCTCATCGTCGCCAACGACGTGAGCGCGCCCCAGACCGGGTTCCGGCACGACACGAACGCCGTGACGATCCTGGCCCCGGGCGCCGAGCCGCACGTGGTTCCGCTCGCGGACAAACGTACGATTGCGGCAACGGTGATCGATCACATCGTGTCGATCCGCACGCCAGCCGGCTGAATCTGCCACGCTGCATCAACCCATCGCCGAGCCGGGCCGCTGTCGGGCCCGGCATCTTCAATCAGAACCGACAGCAGAACCGAGGAGGAGCCGTGGCTCGTTGGACATTCAGTTCCGAGAGCGTGACCGAAGGTCACCCGGACAAGATGGCGGATCAGATCAGTGACGCGGTGCTCGACGCCATCCTGACCGATGATCCCGACGGCCGGGTGGCCTGCGAGACGATGGTCACGACCGGGCTGTGCGTGATCGCCGGCGAGATCAGCACCACCGCCTACGTCGAGATCCCCCGCATCGCCCGCGAGACCATCAACGGCATCGGCTACGACAACGCCAACACCGGGTTCGACGGCAACACCTGCGGTGTCATCGTCTCGATCGACGAGCAGAGCCCCGACATCGCGCAGGGCGTCGACACCTCCGAAGAGCTGCGTTCCGGCCAGGCCGGGGAAGACCAGATCAACGCCCAGGGCGCCGGCGACCAGGGCATGATGTTCGGGTACGCGTGCAACGAGACGCCCGACCTGATGCCGTTGCCCATCTGGAACGCGCACCGTCTGGCCGAGCGTCTCGCCGAGGTTCGCAAGTCGGGTCAGATCCCGTATCTCCGCCCCGACGGCAAGACCCAGGTCACCTACGAATACGAGGACGGCCGCCCGATCGGTATCCGGAGTGTGCTGATCTCGACGCAGCACCAAGAGGGCGTCGATCGTGACAGCGTGATCCGACCCGACCTGATCGAGCAGGTCATCCGGCCGACGATCCCCGAAGAGTTCGCCGACGACGACTACGAGGTCTTCGTCAACCCGACCGGCACGTTCGTGCTGGGTGGCCCGCACGGCGACTGCGGTCTGACCGGGCGCAAGATCATCGTCGACACCTACGGCGGCATGGGCCGTCACGGCGGCGGCGCGTTCTCCGGCAAGGACCCGTCGAAGGTCGACCGCTCGGCGGCGTACGCCACCCGCTGGGTCGCCAAGCACGTGGTCGCCAGCGGTGCCGCCGACCGGTGTGAGCTGCAGGTCGCCTACGCGATCGGTATGGCGCAGCCGCTCAGCATCCACGTGAACACGTTCGGCACCAACCACGTCGACGACGCCAAGATCGAAGAGGCGGTGCGCGAGGTGTTCGACCTGCGCCCCGGCGCGATCGTGCGCGACCTCGAGCTGAAGAAGCCCGGCTACCAGCGGTCGGCTGCGTATGGGCACTTCGGTCGCTCGGAGTTCAGCTGGGAACAGTTGAACCGGCTCGACGACTTCAAGGCTGCCGTCGGCGCCTGATCTGCGACGAGCAGCGGTGACCGTCGCTCGGGTTCTGCCCAACGTCACCGGTCTCGACAAACAGTTCGACTACCTCGTCCCGACGCGGTTCACCGACTCGGTCGAGGTCGGTTCGATGGTTCGGGTCGAACTCCACGGTCGCCGTATCGGCGGTTGGGTCGTCGCGCTCGATCCACCCGACGCACTCGAGCCCGACGGTCTCAAGGAGATCGCGAAGGTGACCGGGCACGGCCCGTCGGCGGCGTTGGTCGAACTGTCCGAGTGGGCCGCGGTCCGGTGGGCAGCCAGGCGCCGCCACTTCATGATCACGGGGTCGCCGGAGCGCGCCGTCCCCCGGGTTCCGGCCTCACGCCGGACCGGCGCCGTGGTCGAGCCGCGTTCGCCGGCGTCGTCGGCGATCCTCGAGTCGGGTGGGGGCGTGCTCCGTCTCCCTCCCACCAGCGATCCGATGCCGGCCGTTCTGAGCGCGGCGGCGATGGGGCCGACCCTGGCGGTCGTGCCGTCGGTCGACCAGGCGATGCTGTTGGGTGCCCGGCTCCGCCGGTCCGGTCTGGCCGTTGCGGTGATGCCGCACGACTGGCCGGCCGCTGCGGGTGGGGTCGACGTGGTCGTGGGCGCACGGGCCGCCGCCTGGGCACCGTGTCCGGGCCTGCGGTGCGTCGTCGTCGTCGACGAGCACGACGAAGCCCTCCAGGAGGAGGGATCGCCCACGTGGCACGCCCGAGACGTGCTGATCGAGCGGGCTCGGCGGGCCGACGCCGCGGTGCTGCTGGTGTCGCCCGCTCCGACGTTGACGGCGCTCGAATGGGGTCCGCTGACCAAACCGCCGATCGAGCGCGAGCGGGCCGGTTGGCCGATCGTCGACGTGATCGATCGCAGCGACGACGAGCCGTGGAAGCGATCGCTCGTCACGTCCGAGCTGATCCGGCATCTCCGCGACCCCGAGCGCACGGTCGTCTGCATCAGCAACACCACCGGCCGGGCCCGCCTCCTCGCTTGTCGCCAGTGCCGGGAGATCGCCCGTTGCGAGCGATGCGACGCGGCCGTGATCCTCGACGACGCCGGCGACCTGGTCTGTCTGCGCTGCGACACCGTCCGCCCGCCGGTGTGTCTCGCGTGCGGGGCGGGCCGCTTCGCCAACCTCCGACCGGGCGTGACCCGCCTCCGTGAGGAACTCGAAGCCGCGGCCAACCGGCCGGCGGTGCTGGTGACCGGTGCCGGCGACGAACGACCCGAGCCGGCCGGGGTGTACGTCGGTACCGAAGCCGCGCTGCACCGCGTCGACCGCGCCGACACGGTGGCGTTCCTCGATTTCGATCGGGAGATCCTGGCACCGCGCTATCGCGCTGCCGAACAGGCGATGGCGCTCCTGGTGCGCGCGGCGCGCCTGGTGGGTCCGCGGGCGCGGGGCGGACGAATCCTCGTCCAGACCTTCCAACCGCATCACGAGGTCGTCCAGGCAGCGCTCCACGCCGACCCGGGCCGCCTCGTCGAGAGCGAGCGTGAACGCCGCCGGATGCTCGGCCTGCCGCCCTACGGGGCCTACGCGGAGATCAGCGGTGCGGGGAGCGACGAGTTCGTGGCGTCGATTCCGCCGGCCGACGGCGTCGTCATCGTGGGCGGCGACGGTGAGTACGTCGCACGGGCCGATGACTGGCTGGTGCTGGGGCGGACGATCGGCGCCGGGGTCAGACCGTCCGGCGCCCGGTTGCGGATCGCGGTCGACCCGGCCCGGTAATCGACGCGTGTCGCCCTCGCCGACCGATTCGTTCGACCGCTTCGACCATGCGGTCGAGTTCGCCCTCGGTGTTGAAATAGTGCACCCCGGCCCGGGCGACGTCACCGATGCCGCGGGCGCCCAGGTCCCACTGTGCGTTGACGTCGGCCGGTGACCCGATGTTGATGCCGGCATCGCCGAGGACCTGATCGACCGAGCCACCGCTGATGCCGTCGACGGTGAACGTGACGATGCCGCAGCGGTCGAGGCCGGTGTCCCGGACGGTCACCCGATCGAGCGCGGCAAGCTGGTGCCGTAGCTGTTCGGCAAGCGCGTCGACCCGGTCGGCGATGGCGTCGAGACCGATCTCGAGCGCGTAGCGCGTGGCCTCGGCAAGGCCGATCTGGGCGGCGAAGGGCCGCTCACCCAACTCGAACCGGGCGGCGCCGGCCGTGTGGCGCCACGTGTCGGCTCCGGTCCACACCGCCGATCGGCCGTCGACGAACGGCGACGGCCCCAGTCGATCGACCGTCGACCGGCGGGCATACAGGGCGCCGGTGCCGCGTGGACCGCGCATGAACTTTCGGCCGGTGTACACGAGGAAGTCGCATGCGAGCTCCTCGACGTCGAGCGGTCGTTGCCCGGCCACCTGGCACACGTCGAGGAGGAACGGCACCCCGGCCTCCCGGCAGACCTGCCCGACCTCGGCGGCAGGATGGACCGCACCGTTGCTCATCGCCACCTGGGTGAGACAGACGAGTCGAACCCGTTCGTCGATCAGGTCGGCGAGCGCTGCGAGGTCGATCGTGCCGTGCTCGTCGTTCGGCACCACGTCGACGACGACGCCTCGTTCGCGGGCCTGCAGGAGCCCGAACGCGTTGCCCTGGTACTCGCTGGTGCCGGCGAGCACCCGATCGCCCGGCCGCAGGCCGATCGACAGGAACGCCCGCCACCACCCCTCGATCGCGCTGCCCTGGAACGCGACCTCGTCGGCGTCGCAGCCGAGCAGGAGGGCGGTCTCGGCGTGGAAGGCGTCGAGGTCGTCCGCCCGGGCCGCAGCGGTCTCGTAGCCGCCACCGCGCTGCTCGGCCCGGAGATAGTCGACCTGGGCGTCGACCACGCTGCGGGGCGGCAACGACGAACCGCAGTTGTTCAGATGGACGATGTCGTCGACGCCGATCGTGTCGGCTCGCACCCGGTCGAGGTCGATCATGGGCCGACCCTAGGTCGGGTCGTGCGCCGGCCGTTCGTCGGTTGCAGCAACCCGGGCGGCGGACTCGAGGAGCCGGAACCCGGCTCGGCTCGCCCTCCGTTCGGTGGCGAAACCCTGCTCGTCGAGCCAGCGGTGCAAGGAGTCGGCACCGAGGTGTTTCTGCACCACGAGCACGGTGGTGCCGCCGTCGGCCAATCGGCCGAGCCAACCGGACAGCAGCTCGCGCAGCGCCGCCTTGCCGATCCGGATCGGCGGATTCGACCAGATCGTGTCGAACTCCACGTCGGCCGGGACCTCGTGCGGGGCGCAGACCCTGACGTTGTCGGCACCTGCACGCCGTGCGTTGCCCGCCGTGAGGCTCCGAGCACGCTCATTGGTGTCGACGGCCCACACCGTGGCGTCCGGGCTGCGGAGCGCGAGCGTCAGGGCGATCACACCCGACCCACACCCGAGATCCAGCAGGTTGCCGGACGCGGGCGGCGTCGGGGCCTCACGGAGCAGGAGCGCGGTGCCGGTGTCGACGTGTCCGTGGGAGAACACGCCGCGGTCGGTCTCCATCGTGAACGCGATGTCGGGCAGCGCAACGTCGACCGACCGGATGTCGGAACCGACAGCAGGTTGCTCGTCGAAGTAGTGCGCCACCGCAGATAGCCTGCCACGCCATGGCCTATTCGATTCGCACCTTCGGCGACCCAGTTCTGAAATCGAAGGCCGCCGCCATCACCGACGTCGACGGCAAGCTCGTCCGGCTGGTCGACGACATGTTCACCACGCTGTACGAGAGCAACCTCGGCATCGCGTTGGCGGCTCCGCAGATCGGCGTGCAGAAGCAGATCTTCGTGTGGGACCTCGAGGGTGAGCGCGAGGTCATCTTCAACCCCGAGATCGTCGAGAGCGACGGCGAGTGGGTCTACGACGAGGGCTGTCTGTCGATCCCGGGGCTCTACGTCGAGATGGTCCGCCCCAAGACCGTCCTCATGCGTGGTGTCGACATCAACGGAGAGATCGTCGAGCGCGAAGCCGACGAGCTAGAGGCTCGGATGTACCAGCACGAGCTCGACCACCTGCACGGTGTGTTGATGTTCGACCGGATGCAGCCGGAACAGCGCAAAGAGGCCATGAAAGAGTTCCGGCGGCTGCAAGACGAGGCCGCGGCCCCCAAGCCGGCGGAGTCGCGCTTCCGCCGGCTGCGCTCGCAGTGAGGCTGGTCTACCTCGGCACCCCCGAGATGGCCGTGCCGCCCCTCGAGGCGCTGGTCGCCGCCGGCCACGACATCGCACTCGTCGT